>DATABQ010000001.1:0-3605 GCA_036259495.1 Longimicrobiales bacterium
GGGACGAGGTCAGGGACCGGCTGCACCAGCCGGCCTACAACCTCTCCGGCGGCCAGCAGCAGCGCCTGTGCATCGCCCGCGCGCTCGCCACCGACCCCGAGCTGCTGCTGTTCGACGAGCCCACCTCGGCGCTGGACCCGATCGCCACCGCCTCGATCGAGGAGCTGATGCACGACCTCAAGCAGCGCGTCACCATCCTCATCGTGACGCACAACATGCAGCAGGCCGCACGCGTGTCGGACTTTACCGCCTTCCTCTACATGGGCGAGCTGGTCGAGTACGGTCAGACGGAGGGCCTGTTCACCAATCCCGCGGAGGAGCGCACTGAATCCTACATCACGGGGAGATTCGGATGAGGCACTTCCAGGAGGGTCTCGACGATCTGAAGTCGACGCTGGTCGGCATGGCCGGCCTCGCGGAGGAACAGGTCCGGAAATCGGTACGCGCGCTGATCGACCGCAACACCGAGCTGGCGCAGGAAGTCGTCGCGGGTGATGACGCGATCGATGAGCTGGAAGTGCAGGTCGAGAACATGGCAATCAACCTGCTCGCGCTACAGCAGCCGATGGCCCGCGATCTCCGTTTCATCATGATGTCGCTCAAGATCTCGAATGACCTGGAACGCGTTGGTGATCACGCCGAGAACATCGCGGACGCAGTCAAGTACATGATCTCCGCACCGCCGTTTCCCGTACTGCCGGAGGTCGAGGAGATGTCACGCCTGGCGACCGAGATGCTCGCCGACTCGCTCGATGCGTTCGTGCGCGGAGACGCCGTCAGCGCTGTCGACGTGCTGAAGCGTGACGACCGCGTCGATGAGTTGCACGACAACAACTTCCGCATTCTGCTCACGCACATGATGGAGGACCCGCGCAAGATCACCGCGGGCATGGACCTGCTGCTGATCTCCGGAAACCTCGAGCGCATCGCCGACCTCGCCACGAACATATGCGAAGAGGTGATCTTCCTGGTGCGGGGCCACTCCGTGAAGCATCACCCCGAGAGGCGCGAAGCCTTCTGAGGAAGGTGTCAGGGACAGGGGCAGGGTGGCGCCCTTCTTTTCACGCAGGGGCGCGGAGGGGCAGAGACGCAGTGGGTTCGTGGTGCTTGCGCTGACGTCGCGGTATGAGCCGGCCTGCATGTTGTCGATAACAAAATCACATCCATGAGGTGCCTCAGCCGCTCGCGGGCGCTCAGGTATCCGATCAATGCGCGGAACCGCCGCCGCGCGGGCCGGATTCCGTTGTACAACGAAAATGGAAAGCAGGCTCTCCCGCGAATCGTCCCCGCTCCAACGAACCCTGCTCACCGGACGAACCTACGGCGGCTCTGCCCCTCCGCGCCTCTGCGTGAAAAGAGGGCGCCACGACGGCCGCGCATCCGCGCCACCCCTTCCCCTGCAACCTGCCTCGAACTTGACAGCCGGCGCCGCAAATCGGCATCCTGCACGGTTCCACGCTGATCACCGGGCCGCGGCTCCGGTGCTCGCCGCGCGCGCGGACCGCTCACGGAGGACGATCCTTGTACGCACGCCGCCGGCACTCACCCGACGACTACACCGGCTCGTCCGGCTCGTCCGGGCCGCAGGTCGCTGATCAGGCGGTCGAGCAGCTGCTTGCCGAGGTCGTCGAGGACACGCAGCCGCAGCCGGAGCGGCTCTATGATGAGCTGTTCGGTACGGGTGCGATCGTCACGGGCGGCGCTACGGGTATCGGACGTGCCATATCGCTCGAGCTGGCGCGGCACGGCGTGCACATCGCGTTCAACTACTTCGACGGTGGCGACGGCCGGATCGAGGCGGAGGCGGAGCGCACGGCCAACGAGCTCCGGCAGATGCAGGTCACAGTCGTGTGCAGACAGTGCGATGTACGCGATGCCGAAGCGGTGGGCTCGTTCGTCGCGGAAGCCGATCAGGCGCTGGCCGGTCTGCACATCCTGGTCAACAATGCCGGCATCGCACGGGACCGCGCGCTCTGGCGCATGGAAGACGACGAGTGGCGTGACGTGCTCGACACGAACCTGACTGGCGCGTTCAACATGATCCGTGCGGTGTCGCCGATCCTGCGCGCGCAGCAGCACGGCAAGATCGTCAATGTGGCATCGGTGCACGGGCTGCGCAGCGAGTTCGGTCTGTCTAACTACGCAGCGTCCAAGGCCGGCCTGATCGGGCTCACGCGATCGGCGGCCGTCGAGCTCGGGCCGTCGAACATCAACGTGAATGCCGTGGCGCCCGGGTACATCCGGACCACCAGGCTCACGGCCGGCGTGTCGCCTGAGGTGCTCGATCGTGCACGTGACCGGACCGTGCTCGCGCGCCTGGGTGATCCGCAGGATGTCGCGAACGTGGTGGTGTTCCTGTGCTCGGAGCGTGCACGCCATCTGACAGGGGCGGTGATCCCCGTCGATGGCGGCCACATGCTTTGAACGGACAGTGAGTGGGAGTGGGAGTGGTACTGCGGGAGGGCGCATGGAGTATAGACGGATAAAGCTGGATCTGGATGAGGATGCGCAGGCGGCGACACTGACGTTGAACCGGCCGCCGGCGAATCTTTTGAACATAGCGATGATGGAGGAGATCAACGATGCGCTGCAGTCACTGCGAGCGCATCGCTGGCTGGAAGTGCTCGTCGTACGCGGCGCGAACAGCACGTTCTCCGAGGGCATCGATCTGAAGGAGCATGGCCAGAAGCGCGTGCAGCGGATGCTGCAGGTGTATCTGCGCATATTCGAGACGATCCGGATGCTGGACGTGATCACGATCGCGGCAGTCGAGGGGCGGGCGTGGGGTGCGGGCTTCGAGCTGGCGCTCGGGTGCAACCTGATCGTTGCGGCGGAGACATCGTCATTCGCGCTGCCGCAGGTGAGTCAGGGGCTGATCCCACCGGTCGCGTCGGCAATCCTGCCGCGGGTCGCGCCGCGCCGTCGCGCCATGGAATGGATCCTCACGGGCGCGCAGATCAGTGCGCGTCGCCTGGAGCATGATGGTGTCGTCAACCGGCTGTTTCCTGTCGATGCGTTCGACGAGCCGCTTGCCATGTTCATCGGCGAGATCACGAGCAAGAGCGGACCCGTGCTTCAGCTGGCCAAGCGTGCGCAGTTCGAAGGTTACTACAGCAGCTTCCCCGATGCACTGCAGAGCATCCAGTCGCTATACCTGCGCGAGCTAATGGCGCTGCAGGATGCGCGTGAGGGTCCGAAATCATCGCGCGAGGGCAGGCCGCCCGTCTGGAAGAACGCGTGAGAGCAGCAGCCATGGCGTTGCTCGCGTTCGCGGCATGCGCCAGCTCACCGGCGCCGCCCGCCGCGGACACGCAGCAGCAGGCGTTCCCCGACATTGGCGGGCGCCGCGTGATGCTGCTGCCCGTGCAGCAGATCGTGCCGGCAATATCGCCACCCGCTTCGGCGGATACGACGCGGCAGCCACAGGCTCTTTCCGGCGAATCGCTGCGTGCGATCGAGGCCGAGCTGTCGTACTGGATGCCCGAACACGCGCATCGCGTGCAGTGGGTGCTGCCCGCCGCGATCGAGCGCGCGGCATCGGGGTCCGCCGCGCTCCAGATCGCAGTCCGTGATCTGTCCGTGCGCGATTTCCTGCGTGCACGACT
>DATABQ010000002.1:0-4514 GCA_036259495.1 Longimicrobiales bacterium
CGACGAGTCGCACGACATCGGCTGTAGGCATCCCGAGGGGGGCATGTGCCGTATGCACGATGCGATCAGTGATCGTCTTGGAGAGGAGCTCGCGAAAGTGCTGCGTGTTCTCGGTCGTGCCGAGCAGGAGATACACGTCAGGGCGCACTCTCTGGTCGAATCGAGTCACCTCATCGCCGAAGTCCTTGAAGAGGTGTCTGGCCTCTTCCGCCTTCCGCTTCTGATAATCCTTGTGTGAGTAACCGCCGGCCTGCACGTCGTGCGGGGTGTCGATCACATCGGGGTCGACGCGGTGGTCTTCACCCAGGACTCCCATGTGCACGGAGATCAGCCGCAGATGCTCGCGGTCGACGATGATGACGCCGCATTGCGGGTGCGCGCTCACGACCTCAGACAATGGCCCGATGACCGGATGTTCGAGGATCTCGAACCGGTTGCGGGTGGGGGCCGGAAACTGCAGCGCCTCGAACCAGTCGCCGCCGATCTCGGCGAAGATCGCCACGCCCTTGTTCACGGGATCATACGAGTCTTCGATCCACCGGTCGACGCTCTCCAGGACGGCGCCGAGCGGCTCGCGGTGGTGATTGGCGCGATCGCTCTCCAGCTCGGCGAATCGCGTCCTCTCCTTGTTCAGGAAAATCTGGTGAGTGCGTTTGTTGTCCGAGTTGACGGACATGTCGAGGAAAAGGGATAGCACCGGACGGCCGTTCGCGTTGTGCTGGATCAGCCGCTGAATGTCATTCGTTGTGATCATAGCCGCATGCCGGGGTGGACGTTGCATGCGGTCACGGGTGCAAGGCGCGTGCCCCTGAACGGACTGGTTGTGGGATTGGGAGTGGGACTGTTACAGGGGGTGGGAGAGGGTGTGGGCGTGGGCGGGCGTGGGCCGGAGTGGGACTCCCTCGCCCACTGCCACGCCCTCGCCCGTTAACTCTCCCACTCCGAATCCCACTCCCTACAAATGGTAGTTCGGCGCCTCACGCGTGATCGTGACGTCGTGCGGGTGCGATTCGCGGAGCCCGCCGGAGGTGATGCGCGTGAAGCGGACCTGGGTACGCATCGCCTGAAGGTCTGCGACGCCGCAATAGCCCATGCCGCTTCGAATGCCGCCGACGAGCTGGTAGAGCACGTCGGTCGCCGGCCCCTTGTAGGGTACGCGGCCCTCGATGCCCTCCGGCACGAACTTCCGCTGATTGTCCTCCTGGAAGTAGCGATCGGCAGACCCCTGCTCCATCGCTGACAGCGACCCCATCCCGCGCACGGTCTTGAACCGGCGGCCCTCGAGCAGGAAGCTCTCACCGGGACTCTCCTCCGTGCCTGCGAGCAGCGAGCCCATCATCACGGCCGCGGCGCCGGCGGACAACGCCTTCACGATGTCGCCGGAGAAGCGGATCCCGCCGTCGGCGATGATCGGCACGCTGTCGTCCACCCCGCGCACGGCCTCCATGATGGCGGTCAGCTGGGGAACGCCGACACCGGTCACGACACGCGTCGTGCAGATGCTGCCGGGGCCGATGCCGACCTTGATGGCGTCGGCACCACGTTCGAGCAGTGCGCGTGCGCCCGCGGCGGTCGCGATGTTTCCTGCGATGATCTCGGCCTCCGGGAACCGCTGCCGTGTGCGTTCCAGCGCCTCCAGGACGCCGACGGAATGGCCGTGAGCGGTGTCGATGACGAGGACATCGGCACCGGCGTCGACGAGCGCGCTCGCGCGGTCGAGATCTCTCCTGCCCGTGCCGATGGCTCCGCCGACGCGCAGCCGGCCATGTTCATCCTTTGCGGCGTGCGGAAACTGCCGGCGCTTGAAGATGTCCTTCACCGTAATCAGTCCACGGAGCCGGCCATCCTTGTCGACGACCGGGAGCTTTTCGATCCGCTCGCGGTGCAGGATCTGCTCGGCGTCCTCGAGCGAGGTACCGACCGGAACTGTGATGAGCCGGTCCTTCGTCATCACCTCGGAGATCGGCCTGCCGAGCTCCTGCTCGAACTGCAGATCGCGGTTGGTGATGATGCCACGCAGCAATCCTCCTTCGTCCACGATCGGCACGCCGCTGATCGAGAACTCCTGCATGAGCTTCAGCGCGTCGCGAAGCGTGCCGCCGGGCTTGAGGGTGATCGGGTTCAGGATCATGCCGCTCTCGGAGCGCTTGACCCGGTCGATCTCACCGGCCTGCCGGTCGATCGGCATGTTCTTGTGGACGATGCCGAGGCCGCCCTCGCGCGCCATTGCCATGGCCATGCGAGATTCCGTCACGGTGTCCATCGCCGCGGATATCAGCGGCATGGCCAGGCGGATCCTCTTTGTCAGCTGTGTGGCGACGTTCGTGTCGCGCGGATGTATTTCCGAGTAAGCCGGCACCAGCAGCACGTCATCGAACGTCAGTCCTTCACCGAGGAACCGGTCCGCCATGCTGTCCGGAATGCCGTTGCCTTCAGGACCGCGTGTGACGCGACGCTCCGCCGCCATTCTCTCCGTTGCGCTCATGATTCGATGCCTGTGCCTGGATGCGAATCGCCCGCCGGTCCATCGGCATGCGTGCGCATGCCCGGACCCGCGGGCGAAGTTTTGCGAGCGATTTCTCGCGTCTGGCTTTCCATGAGGAAAGTTACCGGCCGGTGTGTCGGTGTGTCAAGCGCCCATCATTCCTCAACGTGGAGACGCGCGTCCTCGTCGACGCGGATGCGCCGGACGGGGGCGCGACGTCGTTTGCGGCCGAGCCGCGACGGGTCCTTTGCGAGTCCTCTGAGCGCACTCTGCACCTTCTGCGGCAGCATCCCGCCCATCTCCTCCACACCCTCGACGAGGTACCCGAGCGCTGCCGGATTACCGTCCCAGTGCCTGAGCAGCGCGTTGGGCCCCGCAGAAGCCATCAACCGGCTCAGGGCGAGGCCGAGAAGGAAGAGGTCGTCGACCCAGCCCAGGACCCCGAGAAAGTCGGGGATCAGATCCGCCGGCGTGAGCATGTACACGGCCACGGCGCCGAACAAGGCCTTGTGGATGCCAGGCACGCGCGGGTCGCGGACTAGCCTGAACACGAGCTTGAGGAAGTTCGGCAGCTCGCGCAGAAGCATCCGCGCAGGATTCTTCCGCTTGCGGCGCCGGCCGAACGTGATGCGTTTCTTCGTTGTCATGTGCTCCCGTGATTCTCGTTGGTCGAGCCGGGCGGCGGCACGTCCGCGGAGCGGCTCTCCGGTCCGGACGACTTCGGAGCGTCCGGAGCGGGGCGGGCGGGGGGTCGCTGGCCCGGCCGCGGTGTGTCAGGCGGCCTACTGCCTGGAGTGGCGGGGGTACCCAGAATGTCGCGCCCTGCGTCCGAAACCGTTCGCATCGCACGGCGTGCCGAACCGAGCAGTCCGACGGTCCCGCTGATCACCTTCGGCGCGACCGACCGCATGCGCAGACTGTCCTCAACGCGCTCCGCGAACTTCTGCAGGACGTCCGGCTCGTGCGCCTGCTCCTTCGCGTACTTCGCTTCCAGAAACTCGATGTAGTCGAGCACCTGGTAGATCTGTTCCTGCGGCAGCGCCTGGATGCGCCGCCACACGCGCTCTCGAAGTATGTCGTGCATCCGCTCTCCTCACCGGTTCCTTACAATAGCCGGACCATTGCCGCGGCGCACTCCCCTACGCGCGGCGTGCGACTCCGGTTGCGTCGTCAGCACGCCGTTTCTTGCTCGGCGGAGCGCCGGGTTCTAGCTTGCCGCGATTCGAATACCGCACACACACGGAGCTGGCAAGCATGGCCTTCCTGCCGCTGCGCAGCATCGCTGTACCCGATCATGCCGAGCATGCGTACAACGCCTGGCTGGCGCGCATCGCCGACCAGCTCGCTTCGCCCGACTGCGATCGTGCCGAGCTGTGCCGCGCACTGCTGACCGAGATCTATTACCCCCAGTTCGCCGGGATGGACCCGGCCGGCCTGCCCGAAGGAGCTCGCGTCGCGCTACTTCAGATGGATCCCCGCAATATCACTCTGGAGCCGGAATACTACGCGGAAATCGATCTCGAGCGGTATGCCCGCGTGAAGCCGCTCATCTGGCTTTGGGAGATGTTCGACAAGAGCCCGCTCGGGGAGAACGTGCACCTCGGCGTGAAGTTCCGCCGACTGCTCGCGCAGCACATCTTCCGACGCTGCGGCCGCAACTTCAAGGCGTTTCATTTCGTGAAGCTCTCGTTCGGGTACAATCTCGAGGTGGGCGACGACGTCGTGGTGCACAGGCACGTGCTGCTGGATGACCGCGGCGGGATACGGCTCGGCAACCGCGCCTCGATCGCCGATTTCGCGAACATCTACAGCCATACTCACGCGCTGCACGACGGCCGCGATGTCGACACCCCGGCAGTGGTGCTCGGCGACGGCGTCAGGGTCACCTACCACGCCACCATCCTCGCCGGCGTCACCATGGCCGACGACTCGATGCTCGGCGCCATGGCCGTAGCCACGAAGGACATCGCCTCCGGAGACGTCGCGCTCGGCATCCCCGCGCAGCCGAAGCTCAGGAAGCCCGAGCGGG
>DATABQ010000003.1:0-2807 GCA_036259495.1 Longimicrobiales bacterium
GATCGCCGCATGAGGTCCGGCCTGCGCTATTCGGTCGTGAAACATGCTGGCGGTGCGGTGCTCGACGCACTCATGCGCACCACACGGCTGCACGTGACGAACGACAGGGCGTACCGGGAGCGGATGGAGCAGGGAAGGCCCGTGATCTTCGCGCTGTGGCACGGGCGTCTACTGCCGCTGGGGTTTGTTCATCGCGGTCAGAACATTGTCTGCCTGGCGAGCCGCTCCTCCGACGGTGAGTACATCACGCGTGTGTTGCAGCACTGGGGTCTCGGCGTGGTGCGCGGCTCGAGCAGCAGCGGCGGCGACAGGGCATTCCGGGAGCTGATCCGTGTGGTGCGCGCCGGCCGCTCAGTCGCGGTGACACCGGACGGACCGCGCGGTCCGCGTGAGCGGATGAAGCCGGGCGTGCTGCAGCTGGCGCAGCTCACCGGGGTACCCATCGTGCCGCTCGCGGCGGCCGCTTCACGATCCTGGTGGTTCGTGAGCTGGGACCGCTTCCTGATCCCGCAGCCCTTCGCGCGACTCCACGTCGAGTATGGAGATCCGATCTTCGTGAGCCGGGATGCCGGAGACCTGACGGACGTGACAGCGCATACGGAAGCCGTGCTCACGGATCTGATGTCGCGCGTCGAAGAGGCCGCAGCGCGATGAGCCGGCGCATGGAGGATCTTGCCCGCCGGTGGTGGGGCGGCGAGCTCGGTGCCGCAGGCGTGGCGCTCGACGTAGCGCTCGCGCCCGCGGAGGCCGCGTACCGTCTGGGCACCCTGCTGCGCAACCATGCGTACGATCGCGGGATGCTGACGAGCGAGAAGGCACCGCTCCCGGTGATCAGTGTCGGCAACATTGCGGTGGGGGGCACGGGCAAGACGCCGTTCACGAGCTGGCTCGCGCGGCGCCTGGAGGCGCGAGGCGAGGTTCCCGCGATCGTACACGGCGGATATGCTGCGGATGAGCCGGAGCTGCATCGCAGCTGGACGCCGCACATCCCGGTCGTGGTCGACCGCAATCGCGCGCGTGCGGTGGAGCGGGCGCATGCGGCCGGTGCGACTGTCGCCGTGCTCGATGATGCCTTCCAACATCGGCGACTGCGCCGTGACCTGGACATCGTGCTGATCTCGGTCGAGCGCTGGTCCGGTGCGGCCCGGCTGCTCCCGCGCGGCGCGTGGCGCGAGCCGCCGGCCGCGCTCCGCAGGGCGGGACTCGTCGTATGCGTTCGCAAGACGGCGGTCGAGGCGGAGTCGGCGGAGCTCGCCAGTGCGATCGGGCGCGCGACCGGTCAGGCGGTCATGCGCGTGTACCTCCACGCGTCCGCCTGGAGGCAGGGCGACGCGCCGTCGTCGGCCCCTCCAGAGCAGTGCGTCATCGCAGTGGGCCTGGCCGACCACGGCCTCTTCGTCGCGAACGCGCGCGCGGCGGGCGCGGCCGTCGGCGCGGAGCTCATCTTTCCCGACCATCACGAATATGACGCTGCCGACGTGGATCGCATCCGCGCCGCGGCGGCAGGACGTCCCGTAGTGACGAGCGCCAAGGACTGGGTGAAGCTGCGCGGCCGCATGGATGCGGCACAGACCTGGGTTCTGACGCAGGAGCTCGTCGTCGAGGACGGCGGTGCACTGCTGGATGCTGCGGTCGACGGTGCGCTGGAATGAGAACCGCTTCTACGGATGTCCTCGTGATCGGCAGCGGGATTGCCGGGCTCACGTTCGCACTGAAGGCCGCGGCCGGCGCAAACGTGCACATCGTGACGAAGAAGGAGCGCGCGGTCTCGAGCACGAACTACGCGCAGGGCGGCATTGCGGCCGTGATGGCGCCGGACGACTCCCTCGACCTCCACGTGCGCGACACACTCACGGCGGGAGCGGGACTCTGTCATCTGCGGGCGGTCGAAGCGCTCGTGCGCGAGGGGCCGGCCCGCGTGCGCGACCTGATCGACTGGGGCGTGCGCTTCTCCGCGGCGGCCGGCAGCCTCTCACTCGGGCGGGAGGGCGGCCATTCGCGCCGGCGCATCGTGCACGCCGGGGACCTCACCGGTCGCGAGATCGAAGGCGCCCTCATTCAGGCGGTGAGCGAACATCCACGCATCACGCTGAGCGAGGATCTGCAGGCCGTCGATCTGCTTCTGATACACGATGAAGGAACGCGCGCGCCACGCTGCTCGGGAGCGCTGCTGCTCGAGCATCGCACGGGTGAGCTCATCGAGTTCTCGGCCCGTCTGGTGCTGCTCGCCACCGGCGGCCTGGGTCAGGCATACCGCCATACGACGAACCCCGATATTGCGACGGGCGACGGTGTCGCAATGGCGCGGCGTGCGGGCGCCGCCCTCGCCAATCTCGAATTCGTGCAGTTCCATCCCACCGCGCTGTATCCTGCGAGCGAGCGCGCGTTTCTCATCTCGGAAGCGGTCCGCGGCGAAGGAGCAGTGCTTCGGAGGAGGAACGGCACCGACCTGATGGCAGGGGTGCACCCGCTCGGCTCGCTCGCGCCGCGTGACGTGGTGGCGCGCACGATCGACCTCGAGCTGAAGCGGACCGGCGAAGCCTACGTGGTGCTGGATCTCGCGCCGATTTCACCGCGCGAGATAGAGAAAAGATTTCCGGGAATCCTCACGGAATGCGCGGAACGGGGCCTCGATATCCGCTCGGAACCGATACCCGTGGTGCCGGCCGCACACTACAGTTGTGGAGGTGTGGTCACGGATAGCGACGGTCGAACGTCCATCGCGGGGCTCTACGCGGCCGGCGAAGTGGCGTGCACTGGCGTCCATGGAGCGAACCGCCTAGCATCAAATTCTCTGCTGGAAGCCG
>DATABQ010000004.1:0-3173 GCA_036259495.1 Longimicrobiales bacterium
TGCCGCGGGCGGCGAGGGCGCGGCCGATCGTGCCGGACAGGCGTTCCTTCGTGGAGCTGTAGCCATGGAGCAGAAGCGCGGCGGGAGCCGGTGTGGCGGACTCCGGCACGAGCAACACCGAAGGGACTGCCTCGCCCGCCAGCTTCAGCGTGATCTGCTCGGAGCGGACGGGGCCGGGCATGAGGGATGGGCGGGCCGGCGGGCCCGCCCGTGCCTTCAGCGTTCGGCCGGCGGCAGTGTGTCGACGAACTCGACCATGCGGCGTCGCATCGCCTCATCCGGCAGACGGCCCATCGCCGCCCCGAGGTTGTCCGTCATGTGCCGCGCCTGACTCGTGGCGGGTGTCACGACAGTCACCGCCGGATGGCTCGCCGGGTACTTCAGGAAGAACTGCGCCCACGTGGTCGCATCGATCTCGGCCGCCCATTCCGGCAGCTCACGGTTCTCCACGCGCGACCACAGGCGGGTGCGGCCGAACGGTGCGTAGACCAGCACGCCGATCTGACGTTCCGTGGCCAGTGGCAGCACCTCGTTCTCGACTTCGCGGTTGTCGACGGCGTAGTCGATGCCGATGAAGTCGAGAGGCTCGTTCCGCATGATCTCGAGCAGCTGGGGGTACTGCCGCTCGCTCGTCGTGGTGACGCCGAGATACCGGATCCGTCCCTCGTCCTTTACCTCCTTGAGGATGGCGAGCTGCGTCGGTACATCGCCGAGGTTATGGACCTGGATCAGGTCGATCACGGGTGTCCTGAGCTTCTCGAACGATGCATCGATCTGCGCACGGGCCGCGGCCGGATCCGCGTCCCCGCCGCCGCGCCCCGCGACATTGACCTTTGTCGCCCAGAACATCCGGTCGGTGATGCCGAGCTCCGCCGCGATGGCGCCGGCGACCTCCTCGGACGCGCCGTAGCCGGGGGCGGTATCGAAGACGGTTGCGCCCGCGTCCGTCAGCGTGCGCAGCACCTCGCGCAGCGCCGTGTGGTCCTCCGATCGCGCGGTGCGGGAGAAGGTGGCCGAGCTGCCGAGCCCTATGATCGGCAGACGTTCGCCCGTCGAAGGGATCGCGCGGGTGATGAGGTCGGCGGCACCTGCCGCCGTCCCGCCGGTCGCTGCAGCCGGCGGCGGGGCGCCGCCGACGCGGCAGCCGGGAGTGAATACGAGCGCGGCGCCTGCGCCGAGCGTGAGGCCGAGCCATTCGCGTCGACTGTACATGCGCGATCTCCGGTTGAGGTCTGCCACGGAAGACGGCGGGAGCCGGTCGCTAACATGGCACGCCGCACCCGCCGGGAAAAGAGGTCGGGAGCGTCGCGCACTTTGCTCCTGTACGGTAACTTGGCCGCATGAACGATGACCGCCGTGCGACGCGCTGGCGCTCGCCCGACGAGCCGTGCCTGAACTGCGGCGATGCCACGCCCGGCCGCTACTGCCCCTCCTGCGGGCAGCGGAAGGCCGAGGTGCTGGTCTCCGTGCGCGCCCTGGTCGCCGACGTGCTCGAGGACCAGCTCGTGCTCAACCGCGCGCTGCCGCGCACGCTCGGAGCACTCCTGTTCCATCCCGGCCTGCTGACGGAGGAATACGTCCGCGGGCGGATCGTCCGTTACATCGCTCCGTTCCGGCTGTACCTGGTCTCCAGCGTCGTGTTCTTCCTGCTGCTCTCGTTCGTCGGCCTCGACTTCATGGACGTCAATGCCGATGTAACGCCCGATGCCGACGCAGCCATCGATTCGGCGAGCGTCGCCATCGACAGCGCCACCAGCGCGCTGCGACTGCAGCAGGACCTGCTCGCCGAGATGGATACGGCCGCCATGCCCGAGGCCGCACGCGCCGCGGTGCGGGAGCAGATGGCCGAGCTCGTGGAAAACTTCGAGGCTCGCCCGGACGTCCCGCCACCACCTGTTCAGATCGACCTGAACGCACCCGCGCTGCCGCCCGGCATCCTGCAGCCCTGGGCCCGCACTCTTGCCGATGAGTTCGAGGACTATCCGCCGCCGTTCGCAGGCGCACTCCAGCGCAAGCTGGTCCAGGTCGGACATCTGCCGACGACCGACGCCATTCGCGAGGTGCTGCGCGACCTCCTCGAGTACGCACCGCACATGGTGTTCCTGCTCCTGCCGCTGTTCGCGCTCATCCTCAAGCTGCTCTACATCCGGCGCGGCAGGTATTACGCGGAGCACTTCGTCTTCGCGCTGCACGTGCATGCGTTCGTCTTCACGATGTTCACGGTCATGTTCATCCTGCCATGGGACTGGGTGAACGGTCTGCTGTTCCTGTGGATCATGGCGTACGTCTGGCTGGCGCTGCGACGCGTCTACCGCCAGGGATGGGTCCGTACGACTGCGAAATGGTGGACGCTCGGCGCCACCTATTTCATCTTCCTCGGCCTCGGAATGGTGGGACTGGGCATCGTCACGCTGCTGTTGACGTGACGCACGGCCGCTGGCATACCGTCGCCGTGCAGCTATGGGCGGCCGCGGGTGTGGTGTTCCTGTTCGCCGAAGCGGCCTGGCGCCTGGCTCTGCGCGGCATTGCAGCCGTGAGCCGCGGACTGCAACCCTTCGAGTGGCTCGCGCTGGTGCTGCTCACGGCCGCCTTCGTCTACGGCGAGGGTGTGCGTGCGCTGCAGCGGCGCTGGGTGCCGTGGGTGCTCGAGCGGATCGAGCGGCTCCCGGCGGAGCAGTCGCTGTTCTACAGGGTCGCGGCTCCGCTCTACGCGATGTCGCTGGTCGGCCCGTCACGCGGCGCAGTGCTGCGCGCATGGGCGGGCGTGGCCGCGATCGTCGCAGCAGTGCTCATTGTGAGCAGGTTTCCGCATCCATGGCGCGGCATCGTCGATACGGCCGTGGCCGCGGCACTCATCTGGGGAGCGATCGCACTGGTGCGCGGCGCCGTTCGGATACTGCGCGCCGGCAGCAGAGGGAGCTGATGGGTTACGACAGTCTGCAATCGTGCATGGCCGACCTGGAGCGTCACGGCCACCTCATCCGCGTGAAGGAGGAGGTGGATCCGTACCTCGAGATGGCGGCCATCCATCTACGCGTGTTCGAGAGCGGCGGACCGGCCATCATGTTCGAGAACGTGAAGGGCTCGCGTTTCACTGCGGTGTCCAACCTGTTCGGCACGATGGAGCGGTCCCGGTTCATCTTCCGCGACACGATCGAGCGGGTGAAGGCGCT
>DATABQ010000005.1:0-3559 GCA_036259495.1 Longimicrobiales bacterium
CGGCGGATCTCCTCGAGTGTGTGGTCGATCACGCGGCCGGTGCACCGGCCGCCCGTCGTGCGGTCGAGCGTCTCATCGTGCAGCACCACGAGTACGCCATCGCTCGTCATCTGCAGGTCCTGCTCGATGAAGTCCGCGCCCATCCGGAGCGCCATGTCATAGGACGCGAACGTGTGCTCTGGCGCGTATGCGGACGCGCCGCGATGGGCTATTACGAGCATTGCATCTCCATGTGGATGTCCAGATAGATGTCCAGGCGCGGCGGCAGATCGCGGACCCCCGCGCCATCTCAGGGACCATACGCCCTCTCAGCGGCCATCCGCCGATCTCGGGGGACCATCCGCCCTCTCAGGCGCCCGTCCGCTGATCGCAGACGCCGATCCGCCGATCTCAGGCGCGCATCCGGCCATTCCGGCGCCGGCCACGGCCGATTCCCGGGGCCAGTTCGACCGCTGGCTCTGCAGGTGCTTCGGCCTGTTCCAGTGCGCCCGCTGAAAAGGGGTGCGGAACGCATCTGGCATCCGTATTATGGACGTGGCCGGAACTCTGACCGGCCGCGTGTAGTGCACGCCGATGACGTGCTGGACCCCCATCGGAGGAGGGCTGAGATGCAGAGCAGCGACGATCGGCCGTTGAACGAAAGGGACGAAGCGGACGCCCGGATCCGGGTATTTCCCGGGAGCGTCAGAGGGACCGACCGCTTCCCGGTAACCGCCCGGACCGCCCGCACTGCCCCACGAGGACCCTATTCCAGAATCGGCGACGACGAGACCCACCGTCGTCTCCAGGAAGCCCGAAACAGGGCACGCCACTCCACAGAAGCTCTGATCCGCAAGGAACTCGGTCCCGAGTGGGCTGAGGAGTAGCAGAGCACATCGGCCTCTCCCCGCGCGCCGATGGGCCGGCGGGGGGAGCAGCCGTTGTTCAGAAGCTGGATCCGACACTGATGTTGAAGCGCCATTCGGCGCTCTGTCCCGCGGCGGCGCCGATCGCGATGGGGCCGAGTACTGTCGGCCACACTGCGCCCAGCTCCCCACCGAGCCGCCACGCGTCGCTCGTCCGAAGTGAATCCATGTCATCTGCTGCACCGATCGCGCGCAGGCGCAGTCGCAGATAACCGCTGACAAACGTCGGCACGGCGGCGTCCAGGCCGATCGTCGCCTGCTGACTGCTGCGCAGCGCGCCCTGCGGGAGCCACGGCGCGATCGTACGGTATGCCGATGGCAGCGCGTCGAGCGGGGTGCCGGCACTCGCTGTTGCGAGCTCGATCAGCGCCGCAACCTGGAGCCCTTCCATCGCGATCGAATACCCCGTGCGCAGCCGCGCGCGCTGGTACTCGATCCCGCCGCCGCGCACCTCCGCCTCGATGAGTGGCTCGACACCCGTGACGCGGTCGGGCTCGGGCGGTCGCATGATACGGAGCACGGGGCCGATCGCCCAGCTCTCCGGCACGCCCGGCGCGCGCACCTGGTCGGCGCTTGCGAACAGCGACAGGAACCAGTCGCGGACGGGGCCGTGCAGCTCCGCGCCGGCACGGAAGCCGCGGCGGCGGACATCGGTCAGATCCAGGACCGTGTCGCCATCGAACATCCTGAGGCGCTGCTCACCGACGGATGCGCCGGCGTTCCAGCGCAGCCCCGGCACGAGTGCGGAGAAGAACGAGGTCTCGAGATCGGCGTCGTGCCCGAGCTCGCTGATCGTTCCGGAAAGTCGCAGCTCGACCGGGGTGTTGAGCGATAGACGCTGCTGGAGCGCCAGCCACGCGCCTCCGCCGACATCGTTGTCCCAGCGCGCAGCCCCGGCGACACTCGCCGCGGATGCGGGAGTTATGTCGATGACGAGCGTTGGGTCGGCGCTGTCGCCCTGGAACTCCAGCCGCGGCCACACCGCCTGAAAGAGGCCGGTCATGTAGAGCGCCGATGTGCGACGCACGATGTCGGCGGCGTCGTACTCGCGGACGGCGCCCTCCATCACGCGACGGATCAGCCGCTCGAACGCCGCATCGCCGCCGTCCACCCGCACACGGGCGATCCGCGCCGGCGGGGCACCGGCCGGACGCCGTACTTCCGGCTGCTGCGGCACCGGGGGAACCTGTTCCTTCACCGCCTCGTATCCCGCGCGGAGCACTTCGCTGGCGTCGGCGGGGAAATACGTCTCCGACAATCCGGGCTCGATCTCGGGGAGCACGAGGATGTCGGCCCTGGAGCCGCTGTCGGGACGTGCGTTCTCGATGAGCAGGCGGATCGCGCGGACGCCGAGGTCGATGACGCCGCGTTCCTCCACCACGTGGTCAGGGCGCAGCACGTCGATGCCGATGACGGGGCGGTCGGTGAGTCTGCGCGCGACGGAGACCGGCAGGTTGTTGGCGACACCGCCGTCGATGAGCACGCGGTCATCCCACGGTACGGGTGGGAAGACGCCGGGCACGGCCATGCTCGCCCTCACCGCGCGCGGCAGGTCACCCCCGCCGATCACGAACTCCTCGCCCGTCGAGAGATCCGCCGTGACGGCGCGGTAGCGAATCGGCAGGGCATTGAAATCGTTGCGCGCGCGCACGCCCGGGTCGAACAGCAGCTCGATCAGCCGCTGGTTGATGCCGGTGCTGGCGAGGAATCCTCCGTAGAAGCGGCCGCGGCTGATGCCGAAGTCGAACAGCGGGCGTCGCGGGTCACGCTCGGCACCGACGAGCATCGGCTCGGTCGCGAACCGCTCGAGCCAGTTCTCCCGCGCGATGATGCTGCGTATCTGTTCTGGTGAGTAGCCCGCGGCGTAGAGTGCGCCGACAATGGCGCCCATGCTCGTGCCGACCACGAGGTGCGGCCGATAACCGAGCTCCTCCAGCGCAACGATGGCGCCGGCATGGGATAGTCCGCGCGCGCCGCCGCCGCTGAGCACCAGCGCATGCTGCGCCTGTACCGGTGCAGCGTGAAGCGACGGCAGCACCACTGCCAGCAGAGGCAGGAGCAGCGCACGCCGCATGATCAGTCGAAGGCGCGGCGGGCGTCGGCCAGACGTTCCGGGTTCCCGATCTCCAGCCACCGTGCACCGCCAATGTCGTACTTCCCGATGGGCCGGCCCTCCGACGCCAGGCGGAGGTACATGTCGATGATCGAGAACGCGCCCGATTCCTTGATCATGTCCAGGAGCGCGGCCGAGATGACATGAATTCCGGCGAACGCGAACGGTACCGGGTCCGCACAGTCCGCGTGCACCTCCGCCGGGCCGCCGCCGCGGGCGTGCATCCTCCCGCACAGACCGCTCTCGTCGAACAGCAGGTAGCGCGATGTCTGGCGGCGGCTGACGGCGAGTGTCGCAATCGGGCCGCCATGCACGTGCGACGTATACATCGCATGAAGGTCCACGTCACACAGCACGTCCACGTTGTGCAGAAAGAACGAGCCCGCCTGCCTGAACAATGGCCGCGCATGCAGCAGCCCGCCCCCCGTCTCGAGCGGCGCGTCCTGCTCGTGGGAGAAGGACACGGCGACACCGAAATCATCGCGTGACCGCACAAACTCGATGATTCGCTCCGCGTGGTGATGCACGTTGATGATCAGAT
>DATABQ010000006.1:0-1769 GCA_036259495.1 Longimicrobiales bacterium
TGCGGACGCGCGGGGGGCGCGATCTCATGGCCGGCGTACACCCGCTCGGCTCGCTCGCACCGCGCGATGTGGTAGCGCGTACCATCGATATGGAGCTGAAGAACTCTGGCGATGAGTACGTGCTCCTGGATCTCACGCCGATTCCACGCGCGGAGATCGAGCGCCGCTTTCCTGGCATTCGCGCGGAATGCGCCGAGCGCGGCCTCGACATCCTGACCGATCCCATTCCTGTCGTTCCGGCCGCTCACTACAGCTGCGGCGGAGTCGTAACCGACGCGGATGGAAGAACTTCCATACCCGGCCTCTATGCCGCAGGCGAAGTGGCGTGCACTGGCGTTCATGGAGCAAATCGCCTAGCATCAAATTCTCTGCTGGAAGCCGTTGTTTACAGCCACCGTGCGGCCGGGCACGTGGAGGAGGAGCTGAGACTGGCCGATGCGGCCGGCGGGCAGCCCATGGATCTGCACACCCAGAGCTCGAATGCGGCGATGACGCCGATCGACAGCACCGACGCCGGATCGCTCAGGAACGGACTTCGCGATCTGATGTGGGAGCATGCGGGTATCGTACGTGCCAATGACCGGCTGGCGATGGCCGCGGAGACACTGGCGGAGATGCGCAGCCACGCGCTCGACCTTGCAGCAAAGAGGCTCGATTCGGAAACAGTCGAGCTGCGTAACCTGGTAGAGGTGTCGGATCTCATCGTCACCTGCGCGCGCCGGCGTCGTGAGAGCCGCGGGCTGCACTACAATCTGGACTATCCGTACCGTGACAATGAGCGATTCCTGTGCGACACGGTCGTGTCGGGCGGGGACGCATAGGAGATAATCAGTACTATGGAAGCAGCGGTCAGTAGAACGGCCGTTCCGGCAGCCTCGGGCGAGACGAATCCATTCGAAGCCATGATGCAGCGCTTCGACCACGCGGCCGAGCTGCTGAACCTCGACGAAGGCATCTACCGGATACTGCGCCATCCGGAGAAGCAGATCGTCACATCCATTCCCGTTGCGATGGACAACGGCGAAGTGGAGGTTTTCACGGGATACCGCGTGCTGTACAACACGTCACGCGGCCCGGCGAAGGGCGGTATCCGGTTCGACATGGGCGTCACACTGGATGAAGTGACGGCACTCGCAGCGTGGATGACCTGGAAGTGCGCCGTGGTCGATATCCCGTTCGGCGGTGCGAAGGGCGGCGTCATCTGCGAGCCGTTCCGCATGTCGACTGCGGAGCTCGAGAGACTCACCCGCCGCTACACCGCATCGATCCTGGAAGTGCTCGGGCCGGAATCCGATGTGCCTGCGCCGGACGTGAACACGAACGAGCAGGTGATGGCGTGGATCATGGACACGTATTCCATGCACAAGCGTCACACCGTCACCGCTGTGGTGACCGGCAAACCGGTGGAGATGGGGGGCTCGCTGGGGCGGCGCGAGGCGACGGGACGGGGGTGCATGCTGGTGACCCGCCAGGCGCTGAACCGGCTGCGCTTGCCGGTCCAGGGCAGCAGGGTGGCGGTCCAGGGGTTCGGCAACGTCGGCTCCGTGTCCGCCGTGCTCATGGAGCAGCAGGGGATGAAGATCATTGCCGTCAGCGACAAGTCGGCCGGCATCTACAACCCAAAGGGCCTCAAGATCAAGGAAGTTCTCCAGCACGTGCGCCAGCACCGGTTCCTGAGCGGTTATACCGAGGCCGAACAGATCACCAACGAGCAGCTACTCACCCTCGACTGCGACGTGCTGGTGCCCGCGGCCATGGAAAACGTCATC
>DATABQ010000007.1:0-4842 GCA_036259495.1 Longimicrobiales bacterium
GAGTCCGCCGGCTTCCACACAAACGGGTATTCGCTGCTCCGCGCGCTGTTCTTCGAGCGCCTCGGCATGACTGTCGACGACCGCTATCCGGACAGCGACGACAGCATTGCGGATGTGCTGCTGAGACCGCATCGCAGCTACGCGCCGATGCTCCTGCCGCTGATCGCGGACGGCCGCGTGCGCGCTCTCTCGCACATCACCGGCGGCGGCATTCCGGAGAACCTCGTGCGAGTGCTCCCCGATGACGTACGCGCTCGCATCGACAGCGCGTCGTGGATCGTGCCGCCGGAGTTCGCGACCGTGCAGCGGCTCGGCCGCGTCGAGCGCGAGGAGATGTTCCTCACGTTCAACATGGGCGTCGGGATGATCGTGGTCGTCGCGCGCGACGACGCCGATGCGGTGCTGACACGGCTGCATGACGGCGGTGCAGCCGCGTGGATCATCGGCGAGCTGGAAGCTGGTGAGCGAGAGGTGGTGATCGCGTGAGGTTGCGTGCGCTGCTCGTTGCGGCATTCTCGATTGCGGGCGGAACGACGGCCCTGGCGGTCGATCTGCACGCGCAGACGCTTGGGTGCGGGTTCGAAGAGATATGCGAAGTCGCCGACGCGGCGGTTACCGTCCCGGCGCGCCTCGCCATCACTGCTGCGGGCGGCAATCCCGTGCCCGGCACGGCCAGTACGCTTGGAATGCGCGTGCCGGGCTCGCCCCGCTGGAGCATTGCGCTTCGCGGTACGGTCGCCCGCGCACAGCTCCCGCCGGTTGGAGGCAGCGATCTCGCCGCGACATTCTGGAGCATCGGCGCGGATGCGAGCATCGGGCTGTTCAACGGGTTCATGCTGCTTCCGACCATCGGCGGCTTCGGCTCCGTCGATGCACTCGCAAGTGCAGGCCTGCTGCGTGTCCCGGAAGGTGATGGGTTCGAGACGGACTCGCCGCTCACGTGGGCGCTCGGTGCGCGCGTGGGCATCCTGCGGGAGTCGTTCACCGCGCCGGGCGTGAGCGTGTCCGCTATGTTCAGGTCCCTGCCCGATCTCGACTACGCCCGCGACTCTACGGTGTCGTTCGCGAACGACGCTCAGAGCGTGATGACGTACCGCGCCACAGTCGGCAAGCGTATTCTCGGGCTCGGCCTCACTGCCGGGATTGCGCACGACCGCGGCAGCAGCGAGGTAAGCGGCCGGCTGGTCGACCAAGGCTGGCTGCTCGAGCACGATATCGGACCGGGTGAGGTGTCATTCAACCGCACATCGTTCTTCGGGAACGTTTCATACACGCTGCTGATTCTCAACATGGCAGCGGAGCTCGGCTGGCAGGAAGATGGTGACCGACCGGCCGGCGCACACGAAGACACAGGGAAGGGAGGGCTGTTCGGCGGCATCGCCGTCCGGCTGGCCATTTGATCTTGATACCTGAAGACCACGCAGCGCACATGCGGCGGGCACTGGAGCTGGCGCGGCGCGGCTGGGGGAGCGTTCACCCGAACCCGCTCGTCGGCGCGGTGCTCGTGCGCGACGGCGCTGTCGTGGGCGAGGGGTTTCACGCGGAGTACGGCGGACCGCACGCTGAAGTGGTCGCTCTCCGCGAGGCGGGGGAGGCGGCTCGCGGCGCGACGCTCTACGTCACGCTCGAGCCGTGCGCGCATCATGGCAAGACACCGCCATGCGTCGATGCGATCATCGCGGCGGGCGTCGCTCGTGTGGTATATGCCGTGGCCGATCCGAACACTCGGGCGCGGGGCGGCGCGCAGCGGCTCATGGACGCCGGCGTCGAGGTGATGGCCGGCGTCGAGCGCGACGCCGCGCGCGCGCTGAACGCGCAGTTCTTCCACCTCCACGAAGTCGGCTCGCCCTATGTCGCGCTGAAGCTGGCCATGTCACTCGACGCCGGCATTGCGAAAGCGCCCGGCGTGCAGACCTCCCTGACGGGCCCGGCAGCGCTCGCGGCCATGCACGCCCTGCGGAGCGGCTACGATGCCATCCTGATCGGCATCAACACTGCACTGACCGACGACCCGCTGCTGACCGTGCGCCACGCACCCGTTCGAAAGCCGCCCGTGCGTCTAGTCGCAGACACGCACGCACGCCTGCCACTCGAATCGAAGCTCGTGCAGACCGTCAGTGAAGCGCAGGTGTGGGTGCTCTGCGCGGAGGATGCACCGCAGGACCGTGTTGCGGCGCTCGGAAAGGCAGGTGTGCGTGTGCTTCGCGTGCCGCGCGACCGTGAGCACATCGATATCGGCCACGCACTCGAGACGCTGGCGGAGGAAGGCATCCAGAGCATCTTTGCGGAGGGTGGCGCGAAGCTCGCCGCATCGCTGCTCGCGCTGGAGGCCGTACAGCGCATGTACATCTTCCTCGCACCCCTCTTTCTCGGGCCCGGTGCCGTACCGGCGTTCGGTCTCGCTCAGCCGGAGCAGGACCGCTGGCGCTGCACATCCACGGAATGGCACGGCTCGGATGTCCTGGTGACGATGGACCTGGCGCCGGAGAACTGATGTTCACGGGCATCGTTACGGCGGTGGGCGAAGTCCTCCGCGTGGAGCCGCTCGCACAGACGCGGCGTATTCACATCGGGACCCCTCCCGGGTATACGGATGACATGCGTGACGGCGATTCCGTCGCCGTCGATGGCGTGTGCCAGACGGTAGTCTCCCACGGCGTCGACAGTTTCATCGTCGAAGCGATCGGCACCACTCTCTCGCGGACCACGGTCGGCGAATTCGAGCCGGGCCGCGGGGTCAATCTGGAGCTGGCGCTGGCGCTGGGTGAACGGCTGGGCGGCCATCTGGTGCAGGGGCATGTCGACGGTACCGGCCGCGTGCTGGCGATCGACCGCCAGGACGAGTACGTGCTGCTGGACGTGTCGCTTCCCGATAACGTCGCCGAGGTGACGGTACTGCACGGATCGATCACGGTCGATGGTGTGAGCCTGACGGTGAACGCACTACCGGCGCCCGGCCGCGCACAGGTCGCGCTGATCCCTTATACTTGGGAGAATACGAATCTGGGCCGGCTCGAGGTGGGGTCCGCAGTGAACCTGGAAGGCGACATGCTCGGCAGGTTCGTGGTGCACCATCTGAAGGCCCGCTCAGGAGACCGCGCATGACGCGGCCCGGGTTGAAGGAGTGAGCATGGGTTTCGACCGCGTAGAAGACGCGATAGAGGATATCCGGCGGGGCAGGCTCGTCATCGTTGCGGATGATGAGGACCGCGAGAACGAGGGCGACCTCGTATGCGCAGCAGCCTGCATCACGCCCGAGCTGGTGAATTTCATGGCGACGCACGGGCGAGGCCTGATCTGCGTCGCGCTGACGGAGGAACGCGCGGAGGCTATCGACCTCGCGCCGATGACGAAGTGGAACCGCGAGTTCATGGGGACGGCGTTCACGATCTCGGTGGACGGCGACCCGCGCTTCGGCGTGACGACCGGGATCAGCGCATCGGACCGTGCGAAGACGATCGAGCTGCTGATCGATCCGGCAACGAAGCCCACCGACCTGCGCCGGCCGGGCCACGTGTTCCCGCTGCGCGCTGTACCCGGCGGTGTTCTTCGCCGCGTCGGTCAGACGGAGGCGTCCGTCGATCTGGCGCGGCTCGCGGGTCTGCCTCCCGCCGGCGTGATCTGCGAGATCCTGAACGCGGACGGAACGATGGCGCGTCGTCCGGAGCTCGAGAAGTTCGCGCGCGAGCACGACCTGCGCTTCATCACCGTGGCCCAGATCGTTGCCTACCGGCTCCAGCACGAACGGCTGGTGCATCGGATCGCGGAAGCAAGCCTGCCGACGCCGTACGGCGAGTTCCGCGTGATCGCATTCGAGAACCAGGTCGATCAGCGCGAGCACGTCGCGGTGGTGAAGGGTGACATCGAGGGCGAGAGCGACGTACTCGTGCGCATGCATTCCGAGTGTCTCACCGGCGACATCTTCCACTCGCTCCGCTGCGACTGCGGCGAGCAGCTTCACGCTGCGCTGCGCCGCATCGATGAAGCGGGCGCCGGTGCGGTCGTGTACCTGCGCCAGGAAGGGCGGGGCATCGGGCTCGCCAACAAGATCCGCGCGTACATGCTCCAGGATCAGGGACAGGACACTGTCGAAGCCAACGAATCGCTCGGCTTCAAGCCGGACCTGCGCGATTACGGCATCGGGGCGCAGATCCTGCTCGATCTGGGACTCAGCTCCATTCGCCTGCTCACGAACAACCCGCGCAAGGTCGTGGGTCTCGAAGGATACGGGTTGACGATCACTGGAAGAGAGCCGCTCCAGGTCGCACCGGGCACACACAACCGGCTGTACCTGGACACCAAGCGCGAGAAGCTCGGTCACCTGCTGGGGAACGGATCGGCGCCGCTCGATGAGGATGCATGAGCGCTCATGACTGAGTTCAGCGGGCGCGCGCGCGCACACGGCGCGAAAGTCGGGATTGCCGTCAGCCGGTTCAACGATCTGATCACGGAACGTCTGCTGGCCGGCGCGAAGTCGTGTCTCATGGAACATGGCGTCCCGGAAGGCGAGATCGACGTCGCCTGGGTGCCCGGCGCCTGGGAGCTGCCCCTCGCCGCGCGGAAGCTCATCGAGAAGCGCGGTTGCAGCGCCGTGGTCGCGCTCGGCTGTGTCGTCCGCGGCGATACCCCGCACTTCGACTTCGTCGCGGGTGCGGCAGCGACCGGACTGATCAACGTCTCGACGGAGAAGGGCGTACCTGTGGCATTCGGCGTCCTGACCACGGACACGATGGAGCAGGCATTGGCGCGGGCGGGCGGCAAGGCGGGCAACAAGGGATGGGAATCCGCGCTGGCGGTGCTGGAGCAGCTGGACCTGATCGCGGAAATGGAGTCGGCGGATGG
>DATABQ010000008.1:0-6036 GCA_036259495.1 Longimicrobiales bacterium
TTCCGATTCGCGCAGGCGTCCGAGGTCGCGAATCATCTCGACGGGATTTCCGGGCCATGGATCATTGCGGGAGACTTCAACGATGAGCCGCGGTCCCGCACGCTGGACCTGTTTCAGGCCCGTGCGAGGGAGGCTGTGAAGCCGACCGACCACGCATTCACGTTTCCGTCCAGGGAGCCGGTGAAGGAGATCGATTTCATTTTCGTGTCACCCCCTTATGAGTGGGACGTGAACACCGTACGTGTGGTGAGCGATACGATGGCATCGGACCACCTGCCGGTTCTTGCAGAGCTCGAGCGGCAGTCCACGCAGTCGCAGTCCGCGCCGTCGCCGGCATGCTGACTCGGAGAGCGGAGACGATGCACGGGTCCGCCCACCTCTTCATTCGCGATCTTACACCAACAGGAGGAGAACCGTATGGGATTGTTCTGGGACCTCATTCAGCACAGCCAGATTTCGGAGGCGAAGGGAAAGGCCGATTCGCTCGAGGACCGCGTCACAGCTCTGGAGAATCAGCTGCAGCGCACGAACAGCACGCTCGTCGAGCTGCTGCGGGTGCTCGAGACGCGATTTGGCGATGACATCGATGGCGATGGCAGGGTGGGCTGACGAATGTAAAGGTGGCGGAGTACAGTCTCGAGCAACGGAGCGTTGATGAGTGGCAGCAGGTTCACGCGGACGATGGGTGCGCTGTTGTGGTGCGTACTTCTCACAGCGGGCGCATCCGCGCAGGAAGTCCCACAGGCGGACACAGTGCATCTGCGTTTCGCATGGACCGCGGGCACGGACGCTCAGATCGAGACGACGCGCCTGCACGTGCAGTCGTCCGGCACCACCGACAGCACGTCCGGGAGCGCGCAGTACCGGATGCACGTTGCGTCGCATCCGGAAGGCCTGATCGTCTCATTTGACGAGTTCGTCTTCCCGCCGCCCGATGATACCACTGACGTGGCGCAGCTCAACTCGCTCGCGAGCCAGGCGGCCGCAATGGTGCCGAAGGTGGTCGTGGATACCGCCGGGCAGTTCGTGCGGATCGAAGATGTAGCCAGCGTCCGTGCACGGCTCGACACGCTGATGACCGAGATGCTCGAGCCGGAAGAAGCGGCTGCGGCACGGGAGACGCTCGCGACCATCGTAACGGAAGATGCACTTGCAGGTATCGCCGCGCAGGAGTGGAACGTGATCGTCGGCCAGTGGGCCGGTCAGGACCTTGTCGTCGGGACGGAATACGCCTTCGAGGAGCAGGCTTCGCTGCCGATGATGCCGGGTGCAGTCGTCACAATGATATCGACTCTCAGCATTGCACGTCGCACGTCGTGTGGTGAATCGGACCGCGGCGATGACTGTGTCGAGATCCGACTCGTCTCCCGACCCGACCCCGAGGAGGTCGCGCAGCTTCTCACCGAGTTCACCGAGCAGCTGCTCGCGACACCCGGCCTGGGGATCGCGTTCGAGAGCTTCGAGATGACGAACGAGGTCGTGCTCGTCACCGAGCCGTCCACACTCCGCCCGCATCATGTCCGGACGTCGAAGAGCACGAAGGGTGTCGTGTCCGCCGAAGGCGAGCGCGGAGAGGTGTCGCGATCCGAAGTCCGTACGTTCCGCTATACGTACGCGCAGTAAAAGGCAGGTTATGCGCAAGACCGCGGCACGCATTGCAGTTCTGCTGGGCACGCTGGCAATCGCGGCGTTCGTCGTTGTGCTCGTCAATCAGACCGCGCAGCTGGTCGGCCTCGCCGCGCGCATGGCGCCGTGGTTCGGCAGCGTTGTGCTCTGGGTGCTGGTCACGCTCTACGCGTTCTGCATACTGGTGCCGCTGTACATGCTTTTCAGCCTGCCGAAGCCGCTGCGCGCACCGGATTCGGAGAGCGATCCATCCTTCCCCGCACATCTCGAGCGACTCGGCACGCGGCTCCGTCGCAATCCTCACCTGGTGTCACGTCCAGTGTCGAACCGCGAGGAGATCGAGGCGGGGCTGGTGACGCTCGACGGACTCGCGAACGAGCGGACGCGGCAGGCCGCAGCGCAGGTGTTCGTGACGACGGCGATCTCGCAGAACGGCAGCCTCGACACGTTCCTAGTTCTCGCGGCGCAGAGCAAGCTGATCCTCGAGATCGCACGCACGTACTATCAGCGGCCGACGCTGCGCGATCTGATCTACCTCTACTCCAATGTGGCTGCGACGGCGTTCGTGGCGGGGGAGCTCGAGGATCTGGATCTCACGGAGCAGATCCAGCCGATCCTCGCGGCGGTCTTCGGCTCGGCTGCCGGTGCGATCCCCGGCTTCGGCGCCGCGACCGGCCTCTTCGTGAACTCCGTTACGACTGGCTCCGCGAATGCGTTCCTGACGCTGCGCGTCGGCGTCATCACGCGGCAGTACTGCCGCTCCGTGGTGCTGCCATCACGCCGCGTCATCCGGCGCACTGCACTGGCGGAAGCGACGCAGATGCTCGGCGGTATCGCACTCAGCGGCACACGCCGTGTCGCGGCCGCGCTCGGCTCCGCGACGAGGAGCTCGATCGGCGGCGCGTTCGAGAGCTTCGGCGACCAGATCAAGGCCGCCGGCACGGGGTTCCGCGACAGGAGCTCCGCGGCCGTGCAGAAGCTCGGATTGAAGCGGCCGGATCCAACCGGTCAGGACAGCGGCACTACGGGATTCGATACGGAAGGTGGACTGTGACACCCGACGCGCTCAGCGGTGATCTCGCGCGGGCATGACGTCGGCACCGGCCGTCGTATGCACCTACAGCAGGTCCGCCATGAGCCAGAGCCAGCGGCTCGTGGAATGCACCCACACTTCCTTGTAGACGTACGTGTTCTGCGACGGCCAGTACGGCAGGTCGCTCTCGCCGCGACTCTGCATGCCGACAGGAAGTGACCCCACGAAATCGCCGCTGGAGACGCTGTACTGCTGGGCCCAGTCGTAGCCCTCACCGTACATCATACTCTGCACGAACGGGTTCCTGCCGACCAGCCACTGCGCCTGCCGGTGTGCAAGATCGAGCGCCTCATCATCGCCGCGTACGCGCGCCGATGCCGCGAGTGCCTTCGCCTGCGACAGCAGTATGCCGTAGTTGCCGCGCCGGGCGAACCACACGGGGAACGCACGCAGGTACCAGCCGCCGCCCATCGGCATGCCCTGGAGCACCTGCGCCCGGTACGACTCGCGCGTGGCGCCGTGCAGCGCGCCGGAGTCCGGCACCTCGACGGCACCCTCCACGCGATAGACATACGCTGGCAGCACCCCGTACGGCGCCGTTGCCTCGGCACTCTTCTTCTGATATGCCGCATACAGCTCGAGCGACTCGAGCCACTGATCGCGCTCCTCGTGCTCCGGCAGCACCTCGACGAGCTGTGCGAGTGCGACGATCGGCGCCTGGTCATTGCCGCGATGGAACTGATGGAAGATCGTGTCCCGGTCGGGCCCCGTGTAGAAGAAGCCTGCGAGCGGGAAGTCGCTCCCGACCGGTGTCTTCTGCTGTGACGCGACGATGGTGCGTGCAAGCTCGACTGCCTTGTCGACGTACTTCTGTTCCCCGGTTGCGCGATACAGCTCGAGCGAGGCCGTAGCCCCGATACCGGCCAGCTCCATCTGCGTCGCCGCGAATGCCGGCGTGTGACGGGTCTCGGCATTCTCCACGCCGACGATCGCATGGGTCCAGTCATCCTGCGCGATGCGCAGACTCCGCGCGGCGAGGTCAGGATCGATATCCGTCAGCACACGCGCCGCGATGGCACCTGCCGCCGCGGCGATGTAGTTCACGTTCGGATTGTTCTTCGCCTCACGCGTGCGATCATCCTCATCGCCCACGATGTTGTTCGTCCACAGGTTGTGGCCGGTAAAGCCCATGCGATAACCGCCGGGAAACCGCACGCGCAGCACCCAGTCCAGACCCCACTGCGCCTCCTCCAGCACGCGCGCGAGCAATGCGGGATCATCGCCGCGCTGCTGAAGTTTCTCCGCCAGCGCGAACAGCGCATACGTCGCCTCGCCCGTATTGATCAGCCCCTGCGACAGATCGCCCGCGTCGTGCCAGCCTCCGCTCATGACGATCCGCTGATCGCCGTGCGTGGCGAACCAGTCCAGATGGTCGATGCCATGCGAGCCGGGCACCGGGAAACCGCAGCGGTTGCCGTAGAAGAAGTTCAGCGCCTTCCAGATCGTGCGCTTCCATATGTCGTCGCCGATGCGGAACGGTCGCGTATGAACGTCGCCGGCTCGAATGATGTACCTGCCCGGCTCGTCGATTTCCGAGAAGTCCATCTCCTGGAACTCGCCATGACGCGTGCTGACCGTGCGCACCGGCTCTCTCAGCACGACTGCGCCGAGCGCGCTGTCACTGACGCGCACCAGCTCGAATTGCGTTGCACGCACATCACTCGCGAGCGCCGTCTTCGACGTGCCTGTCTGGTAGCCGGTATGGCTGAATGCGATGCGTCCCGGTGCAACATTCCACCCCGTGTGGTGATCCGGATCGACGCGCTGAAGCTCCAGCCCGCCAATCTCGAACGCCACGTGGTCGTCCGGCGCTGCGAGCATCCTGTTCACCCAGTAACCGAACTCCAGCATCGTGACACGATCACGTGCGAGCGGCTCTATCTCCCAGACGACGTGCTGCCACACGTTGTTCTCGAGCGTTACGTAGTGGATGCCCTCGCGGTAATAAGCGTCCGGTACCTTTTCCGCACCGTCGTTGTGCAGCACGATCTGGAGCGGCAGCGCCGGAATACCGGAGAACTCCGGTCGGATCCACATCGAGATGCGATTGTATCCGCTCCAGTCCTCGCCGCCGAATTCGCGTCGCAGATTCACGCTCGACAGCCGGTTTCGCGTCGGCGCCGGCGAGTCGGTGAACATCTGCATGTCGACACGAAGCACCCGCATGCCGCCGAGCCGTGGCTCAGCCGGGAACGTCAGAGTACCCGTACCCGCGAACGTCCACGTCGCCGCAGTCGTCATGTCATCGAGCACACGCCGGGCGTGCACGGTCTTGTTCAGCCACGCGAACTCCGCGGAGTTTTCGTGCGGGATCGGCATGAGCTCGCGCGGCGCCTGTGCGGCGGCGGGCAGGAACGTGGACGTGCACAGCAGGAATGCGATGATCAGCGGACGTCGCATGAGATACCGTTCGGATCTGTGAGGGGCGGATGCTGACAACGTATCCGACCCGGGCTCCAGTTTCCAGACGTGCCAATCCTGCCATGGCGTCGCTGCACAGTGGCGGTGCGTGCATGCCATGGTGTCTAAGTCATTACTTGACATACGGTTGCGACCAAGCCACAGGGGGAGGCACGGATCTGGCGGCGCGCCCGACGGGCGCCGCAACGGCGCGGCACCCGCCCATACCTAACCACGGTGAGGTCTGTGCCATGTATCTACCCACGAGAGCAGCTGCGGCCTGCGTCCTGACGACGCTGGCGTTCACGGCCTGCGCGACGAAGGGGCAGCTCCGTACCGCAGTAGAGCAGGAGCGGGCGGCGTGGAATGCGGCAGTCGAAGCGGAGCGTGCTGAGCGGGTGTCGTCGGACGAGCGGCTTGCTGCCGATCTCGCGGACCTGCGCAATGATCTGCAGGCGATGCGCACGGAGTTCGATGCCGACATCGCGGCGGTTGCGCATGGGCTCCAGTTCATCCTGCCGGTGCATTTCGGGTATGATGATACGAACGTGCAGGGCGAGGCGATGGACGCGCTGACGCGCTTCGCGGACATCGTGAGCCGGCACTACACGGGCTCACTCGTGACGGTCGAAGGTTTCGCTGATCCGGCCGGCTCGCAGAGTTACAACATCGCGTTGTCGACGCGGCGGGCGGAAGCGGTGCGTGACTACCTGATGGAGCAGGGCATCAGCGCGCAGCTGCGTGTGGTCGGGTACGGCGAGGACCGGCTCGTCATTCCGGACGCTAAAAGGAATGAACCGGGTGCCGAGCTGAATCGTCGTGTGGTGTTCGTGATCGAGACGCCGGCAGCGGCGCAGCCGATCACGATGCTCGACTCGGAAGGCTGACACACCTCGAGCGCGGCACGGGCCCGGCAC
>DATABQ010000009.1:0-2625 GCA_036259495.1 Longimicrobiales bacterium
TGCAGAATGGCTGATGGGATCAGCGGTGTGTCCCGACGGCGCGGTCGTCACATGCGTGACGGTGGCACCGACATGCGAGGACCAGCCATTCTGCAGGATGGGTTCCGCGTCCGGGGGGCTGGTTCAGTCCTCGCGCATCACATGCAGCGGATCGGTGCGTGCGGCACGACGCGCGGGCAGCCAGCCGGCGGTGACCGCAACCAGTCCGAGCACGACGGCCGCGCCGAGATAGGCGGCGGAATCATAGGGGGTGATTCCGAACAGCAGGCCGCGGAGGCCGCGGGTCGTGATCGCCGCGAGGGCGAGCCCGGCGCCGACACCGATGCAGATGGCGACTCCGGCGCGGACTATGACGGCGTGCACGAGCTCACGCGGACCGGCACCGAGTGCAGCACGGATGCCGAGCTCGCGGCGGCGGGTCGCCACATCGAACGCCGCGACTGCATAGATGCCGATCGCACACGTGAGAAGCGCGATCGCGGCGAGCACCGCCAGGAGCAATGAGCCGAATCGCTGCGGCATCAGCACGGCATCGATGTGCTGCTTCACATTCCGCTCATCGAACATCGGCAGCTGCGGATCGGCAGCCCGGATCACATCGCGCAGTGCCGTCATCGACCCCGCCGCGCTGCTTCCGGCCGCTACGAATCGCAGCCTGTCCATGCCGGCGAAATTGAACGTCTGGATCAGCGGCATGAAAATGTGCGGCTCACGTTCGGTGAGGCTGGTGATGTGCGCATCGCGCACGACGCCCACGACCGTGACCGGGTCGCCGAACATCGCCACGAACTGACGACCGATCGGATTCTGATCCCGCCACAGGAGCTCGGCCGCGTTCTCCGTCACCACTGCGACCGGCTCCGTACCGTCGCGGTCCGACCACTCGATTCCGCGACCTGCGATGAGATCGAGGCCCAGTGTCTCGAGGTAGCCCGGAGTCATACCGACCAGTGGCAGGTGCGGAGCGTCACCAACGTCCCGCCGGCCGGATGGCTCGGGGGCGGCACCACCATCCGCGACGAGAATCGGCATCCGGAAGGCGTCGGTCTCGATCGGCACCCGCGTCGCGGCTGCAGCGTGCTGGACCCCGGCCCGCGATGCAGTTGCCTCGAGCACGGAACGGATGAACGGAACTGCCTCTTCCGGGGAGTATCCGTGCTGCCGGAGACCGACCGCGACGGTGGCGACTCCGTCGCTGCGGAAGCCGGTGTCCACCGACAGGCCCTCCTGGAGGCTGCGGCCGAGCAGACCGCCCGCCACCAGCAGTACGAGCGAGAGCGCGACCTGCACTGCGATCATCGCGTTGCCGGCTCTGATCCTCCCCGGATTCGCGGCCTGGCCGCCCCTCAGCGCATTCATCACATCGGCGCGCGAGGCCGCAATCGCGGGAGCGATACCGAACGCGACAGCACATGCCAGCGACACCGCAGCACTGAACCCGAGCACCCGCATGTCCAGCGGGAGCGCCACATCCGTCAGCGCAATTCCGCCCGGCAGTGAGAACGATGCGACGAGACGGAGCGCGGCCAGTGCGATCAGCACGCCGCCTGCACCGGCCGCGGCGGCAAGCACCACGCTCTCCGCGAGCAGCTGACGGATCACGCGCGCGCCGCTCGCGCCGACGGCCGCACGGATCGACATCTCACGCTGGCGCTCACGGGAACGCATCAGAAGCAGGTTCGCGACGTTCACGCATGCGACAGCGAGCACGATCCCGACGACTGCCGCGAGCACGGCAAGAAACCGGAGCAGCTCGTCGCGGCTGCGCGCGACGGCGGCTTCCGCCAGCGGTGTGGCAGTGACGATCACCGGAGGCTCGGTGCCGGCCGCCGCCGGGTCGTATTCCGGAGCGCTCGCGAGACCGGTCGCGTGCAGCGTACTCAGCTCTGCCAGCACCCGATCGACCGGTGTGCCTTCCGGCACGCGCGCGAGGTGCCGGAATAAGCTGAAGAACCAGGTGTCCAGCGCCTGAGGGTTCGCGAGCAGACCGCCGCGTGCCACGGTGCGCAGCATCGTGATCGGTACCCACACGTCCACGGGCTCCGCCAGTGACGTGCCGCGGAACCGCGGCGGCGCAACACCGATGACGGTGAACGGCGTCTCGTTCACGGCAATCGTACGTCCGATGACGTCCGGATCCGCGCCGAACGCGCGCCGCCACAAGGCATCACTCAGCACGACATGCGGCGTCGCTCCCGGCGCTGCCTCGTCATCTGCGACGAACAGGCGCCCCTGCTGCGGCCGGAGGCCGAGCACGGTGAAGTAGTTGCCCGTCACCAGTCCCGCCGTCAGCTGCTCCGTAAATCCGCCCGCGCTCACCCCCGCGCTCACCCCGGCGCCTGTCGTGATCCACCCGGCGATTCCCTCCGTGGTGGTGCTGTGCTCGCGAAGGAATCTCGACATCGGGTAGGAGAAGCCCGGCGTGTTCCTCGCACCGGCGCGCTCCTCGTGCAGCAGAATCAACTCCTCCTGTTCCGGCACTGGCAGCGGATTCAGCACCACCGCATCGAACAGGCTGAACACCGCGGTGCCCGCGCCGATCGCGAGCGCGAGGGTCAGGATGATCACCGCCGGCACGCCGGGCCGCCGCAGGAACGACCGCATTGCAAGCCTGATGTCTATCCT
>DATABQ010000010.1:0-2572 GCA_036259495.1 Longimicrobiales bacterium
ACGCGCATGCTTTCGCGCGCGTCCCGGCCGTTCGTCAATGACGATGTGTCCAACGCGTCAGCCGTCGTAGGGGAGAATACGCTCGCCAGTCACCTGGTAACCGACCATGCCGTAGGGGCTCTCGACACTCTCGATCGAGAGCTCGCCGATGATCCAGATCGGATCCCACAGGTTGACGTCCACAGTCTCGTTCCGCTCCATCAGCACGTGCGCCATCTGGTTCGGCGGCGGCGGCGGGGTGTGGATGCAGGCACCGAAGTACGGCACCAGCAGGAACTCCGTGACGCGCGTCTCCGTGTCCTCGAGCGGGACCATGAAGCCCGGGATGCGCACGAGCACGCCGTCGAGCTTCTTCAGCGACTCGGGCATCTTGCCGGTCTTGTAATCGAGCGCGGCCATGGTCTTCCAGTCGAGTGTGACCGGATCGCCTGCCGCGATCGCACGCTCGATTTCCGCGCTCACGCTGTCGCCGCGCATGTCTGCCGGGGCTGCTGCGGGACGCATGCCCGCGAATACGATCGCGAGACCGAGCGCGAGTACGCTGCCTGTACGCCGTGCAGTGCCGGAACCAATCATCAATCGCCGCGTCATGGCGCCGTCTCCCGTCGTTCATTGTGCGTCGCGCGCAGGCGCATTGAGCCCGGGCGCGGCTCGTGCGAGACTAATCGTCCCGCCGGGCACAGTCAACATGGCGTGGCGCGAAACGCGCGCCGTGTCTTACTTTGCCCGTCCTGTGTTATAGACGCATCAGCCGTAACGGTTCCATTCATGTGAGGACGTAGGCCAACATGCGCAAGCTCATCACGCTGTCTCTCCTGGCGCTCGCCGCCTGCTCGACCACTCAGCAGACGCCCCCGATCTCCAGCGACTACGGTACCTCCATACCGGCAGGCTGGCCGTTCGCCATGGAGGTCGAGCCCGCCGTCGCGCCGAACGCGATGGTTGCGACGGACGCGCCGCTCGCCACCGAGGCCGGCGTTCAGGTGCTCCGCGATGGCGGCAATGCCGTCGATGCCGCGGTTACCACCGCGTTCGTGCTCGCCGTCGTGTATCCCGAGGCCGGCAACATCGGCGGGGGCGGTTTCATGGTGGCGCACATGGCGGACGGCACGTCGGCCGCGCTCGACTTCCGCGAGAAGGCGCCGCTCGCGTCGACGCGCGACATGTACCTCGATGAGACCGGCGAGCTGACCGACCGCTCCGTCACCGGCCACCTCGCCTCCGGCGTGCCCGGCGCCGTCATGGGCCTCTGGCAGGCGCATCAGCGGTTCGGGACGAAGCCATGGGCCGAGCTGCTCGCACCCGCGATCTCTCTCGCGCGCGACGGCTTCATCGTCGATGCGGAGTTCGCCGCTTCCGTTCGTGGTGAGGCCGACCGCCTCAGCCGCTTCCCTGGGTCCGCCGCGCTCTTTCTGCCGAACGGCGAGCCGCTCCGCGAGGGCTCGCGCTGGAGCAATCCGGACATCGCACGCGTGCTCGAGCGCGTCGCCGCACAGGGACCCGCAGGATTCTACGAAGGTGAGACCGCAGACCTGATCGTCGCGGAGATGCAGCGCGGCGGCGGCATCATCACGCACGAGGACCTGCGCCGCTACGAGGCGGAGTGGCGTGAGCCGGTCGAGTTCGACTATCGCGGCCGTCGCGTGATCTCGATGCCGCCCGCATCCTCCGGCGGCATCACGCTCGCCATCATGGCGAACATCCTCGACGGCTACGACATGGATGACATGGGCTGGCACTCCGCTTCCGCGCTGCACGTCACGGGCGAAGCAATGCGCCGCGCGTTTGCCGATCGCAATCACTTCCTCGGCGATCCCGCATTCGTGGAGCTCCCGCGCGACCTGCTCGTCTCCCAGGAGTACGCCGACCGCCTGCGCGCCACCATCCAGCCGGACCGCGCCACGCCGTCCACGGACATTCGCCCGGGGCTGATGGAGCAGACGGAGCCGACACAAACCACGCACTTCTCGATCGTGGACGAGGCCGGTAATGCCGTCGCGCTGACGACGACCATCAACGCCCTCTACGGCTCCGCCGTCGCGGTCACCGGCGCGGGCTTCATGCTGAACGACGAGATGGATGACTTCGCCGCCAAGCCGGGCACACCCAACATGTTCGGACTCGTGCAGGGTGAGGCGAATGCCATCGAGCCGGAGAAGCGCATGCTCTCCGCGATGACGCCGACCATCGTCGTCGATACCGATGCACGCGTGCTGCTCGTGACCGGCGCGCGCGGCGGACCTCGCATCATCACAGCCGTATTCCAGGTCATGACCAACATCATCGACTACGGCATGGATGTCGGAGCCGCCGTGCACGCACCGCGCATTCACCATCAGCATCTGCCCGACATCCTGTATTTCGAGCGCGATGGTCTGACGCCGGAGGTCGTAGCACAGCTCGAAGCGATGGGCCACGACGTCGAGCCGCGCGGAGGGATCGGAACCGCTCCGACAATTCTGCGGCGGGATGGCGTCTGGACCGCTGTTCCCGACCCCCGCACCGGTGGTCTGGCCTCCGGCTACTGATCGCTTCCCGTCGCATCCGTGGACTGAGCGCCCCCCGGCGGTGG
>DATABQ010000011.1:0-1829 GCA_036259495.1 Longimicrobiales bacterium
GATGCGCCGCGGCATCCATCTCGCCATGAGCGTCGGCAGGCGCGGCCGCTTCCGGCGGCGGAGTCGTCGCGGGCGCAGTAGCACACGCAGCGCACACGAGCAGTGGGCCGGATACCGAGAGGTGCAGGAATCGCATGACGAGAGGCCGGGCTTCAGGATACGTTGGTGCTGTGTTCAGGCACCTATGGTAAGCCGTGGAGCGCATGTGCGCCACCGTCGGCCGGATCCGTGCAGCCGGCCCGCCGCGGACTGGAGGAGGTCGCTGGAGCGAGGTACGTACTACTGGCAGCAGGACTGCTGTTCGCCCTCACGGGCTCGCGCGCGCACGCGCAGGTGCGATCGATCGCGAGCGGGCTGCGGCTGAACGTGCACGCCGGAGCGGCTCAGCTCGGCAGCGGCAGCGATGGCGCACGAGGCATCGGCCCCGGCGCGTCCCTGGCGTACGGCAACAGCCGGTGGTTCACGGGCTTCGTGACGTGGGATCGCGTGCCGATGAGCGATGGCGAGCTGGAGTTCGACCTGCGTCACCTCGACGCGGGTGTGCGCGTGTGGCTGCGCGGCGCCGATGCGTCGCTCGTGCCGTTCGTACTCGGCTCCTACACGTGGCGCAGGGCGGACTACGGCGAGATCCCGTTCCTCGGCGAGCCGATGACGGTGGAAGTGCACGGCGGCGGCCTGACCTTCGGAGCGGGTGCGGCATACTACCTGTCGCCGCGGCTGGCGCTCGAGGGATCAGTGAAACGGACCGGCGGTGCGATGGATCACGTGGACGCGAACGGCCTCACGATCCGCCCTGATGAGATGGGCATCCGCGACGAATCGTGGAGGCTGAACGTCGGGTTGAGCTGGTGGATCGGACCGCGTCGACAGTAGTCCGAGCGCCGTCGGTCACGGCGCCTGGTTCGAGCACACCATCCGCAGCAGCGAGGCACCTACGGACTCGGGAACTGCCGGAGTCATCTCGACGTTCCGGATCGTGTGCGAATTGACGACGCTCTCGCCCGAGTATTCGACGAAGGACACCATGCCGAGACGGTCGGTGCTGCAGTCCACGCGCATGAGCCGCTTCTCGGAATCGTACGGCTCGTCGCCGGTGCTCGGCGGCTGCATCCCCGAGTAGACCCAGCGCGTCCACACCTCGAATACGTCCTCTTCGTAGCGACGTACGCTCGTGGGCAGGTAGAACAGCTCCGCGATATCGTCGGCGGTGCGACCGTACATGGTCCACTCGCCGCTGTCATCTTCGGATGCTTCCGATGCTTCGGTACCGTCCGACTCGCGGACCGTCAGCTCATACCGCCCCGTCTCCTCGCCGGCATACGACGTCACGACGATGACGTACATGCCGGAGCGCGGCAGCGTCACGTTCAGCTCGGCGTTCGAGTCGCCGCCGCTGTCATCGTCCTGGTCCTCCCAGGCGCCGTCGGTGGTGAAGATCGCCAGATATGTATCGAACGATGTGGAGCGGAGTGACACGACGATGCGATCGTTCGCCTCACCCTCGAACGCATAGCTGTGGTAGTACTCGCCGTCGTCGAGCTGCGGGTCCTCGCTCGTGAGCGCAGCCTCCTTCGTTTCGCCGAGCGCGATCGCGCGGTCTGCACGCGCGGGTCCTGACGCGGTAGACGCGCGGCCGTTGCGGTCGGACATCGCGGGGAACGCGAGGCGTCCCGCAGGGCTGCCGAGCAGTGCAGCGACATCCCGTGCGGGCACCGCGAAGTTGATGGCCTGTCCATCCTCACGCATCGCGACTGCAACGCCGATCACATCGCCATCGTTGTTCAGCACGGGACCGCCCGACGATCCCGGCGAGATCGGCGACGTCACCT
>DATABQ010000012.1:0-2399 GCA_036259495.1 Longimicrobiales bacterium
CCGTCACGGGAGGCCCTGCTCGAAACGAACGCCGCGGATGCATACCTGAATGGCGCGGAACGCCGACGGTGGCAGGAGATGCTGGACCGCGCCCACGACATCGTCGAAGTGGACCGGCAGCACCGCCGCCGCGATGGTACGGTCGTGTGGCTGCGCGACACGGCGCGCGCGGTTCGCGATGAGAACGGAGCGGTCGAGTACTACGAGGGCGCGCTCCAGGATGTGACGGAGCGCATCAGCGCGGAGGAAGCGGTCCGCCGAAGCGAGGCGCGGTTCCGGTCGCTGATCGAGAACGCGAGCGATGGCGTGTTCATCCTCTCGGCGGACGGGCTGGTCACGTATCAGAGTCCGGCCGTCGAACGGATCCTCGGCTACGAGTCGGTTCTCGGGATGTCACCGTTCGACCTCGTCCATCCCGATGACCTGCCGGAGGTGACGAAGTCGTTCGAGGAGGTCATGACCCCGGGCGGTCACGGCAAGTCCGTCGAGTTCCGCTGCCGTCATGCGAACGGTACGTACCGGATGCTGCACGTGCAGGGATCCAACCTGCTCGATGACCCAGCGGTTGCGGGTATCGTCGTGAACATGATCGATTCGACCGTGCATCGCAGCCTCGAAGAGCAGTTGCATCATTCGCAGCGCCTCGAAGCAGTCGGTCGTCTGGCGGGCGGGATCGCTCACGACTTCAACAACCTGCTCACGGCTATCCGCGGGTACACGGACCTGCTTGGTGACCGGCTGAGCGACGACGCGCGTGCTCACGCCGATGTCGTCGAGATCCGTCGCGCCGTGGAACGTGCCGCGCGGCTGACCCGTCAGCTCCTCGCGTTCAGCCGCAGGCAGGTCGTGCGGCCCTGCGCTACCGATCTCGGCAGAGTCATTGGCGAGCTGCAGGAGATGCTCCGGCGTCTCATCCGCGAAGAGATCCCGCTCGATACCTGCATCGCGGGCGACGCGTGGGTGTTCGCGGATCCTGGTCAGATCGAGCAGGTCGTCGTGAACCTGGTGGTGAACGCGCGCGACTCGGAGCCGCGCACGGGCATCACGATCGCCGTGGACCTGGTCGATATTCCGGACGACGATCCGACGGCCACCGGTGTCGCCCCCGGGCCGAACGTGCGGCTCACGATCGCCGATGACGGGTCCGGCATCGATCCCGAGATCCTGCCGCACATCTTCGAGCCGTTCTTCACGACGAAGGATGTGGGCCAGGGCACCGGCCTCGGCCTCGCCACCGTCTACGGCATCGTGCAGGATGCGGGCGGGCAGATCCTGGTGGAGAGCAGCCCCGAGACAGGTACTACGATGCGCGTGTATCTGCCTCGCATCGAGCCCTCGGATGCAGACCAGGCCCAGACGCACGCACGTGTGCCCGGACACATCGAACAGGGTACGGAGCTCGTGCTGCTCGTCGAGGATGAGCCCGCGGTGCGTTCGCTGGCAGAGCGTGTCCTCATGCGCCAGGGATATCACGTGCTGGCAGCGGCCAGCGGCGTGGAAGCGCTCGAGCTCGTGAACAGCACCCACGGCCAGATCGATCTGCTGGTGACGGACGTCGTGATGCCCGAAATGGGCGGCGTGGAGCTCGCGAAGCACCTGCTCGCGCTGCGACCGGACCTGCGCGTGCTGTTCATCTCCGGCTACGCCGCCGATACGGTGCCCACCACCGACGATACCGGCCGCCAGCTCTACTTCCTCGAGAAGCCGTTCTCACCCGCGCGTTTCGCGCAGTATGTGCGTCACGTCCTCGACGCTGACCAGGTCTCGGTATACGGCTGACGTTCAGTTCAGATCACCGAAGCGCCACTGCGGCTCGTAATCCCGCGAGAGCGGCAGCTCCAGGAGCCGCGCGCGCACCATCTCCACGGGCATGCTCCCGCCCTGGAGAATCGCATCATGGAAATCGCGCATGCTCATGCGTCCGGATCCGACCAGCTCCTCCTGCAACGCCCGGAACTGGAGTGCGCCGAGCATGTAGGCGGCCTGGTAGAGCGGCGGATAGGAGCCGTTCAGCGAACGTCGTACTTCAGCCGCAGCATTCGCGCGCTCGTGGCCGACACGATCGACGAGGAAATCGATCGCCTCCTCGCCGGTCATCGTGCCGAGGTGCACGTTCAGTGAGAAGATGATACGCGCCGCACGATGCATCCTCCAGAACAGCATTCCGATCCGGTCCTCCGGTGTGGTCGGAAATCCGAGATCCCACAGCACCATCTCCCAGTACACCGCGTTCCCCTCACTCCAGAACGGGGTCGCGAATGCGCGCCGGTGGGAGTTGTAGCGCGAGCTCATGTAACCCTGCAGGTGATGTCCCGGGATCAGCTCGTGGTGCACGACCGCGCGCGAGAAGTGAACATTGTTCCCGCGCATGGCCATCATTTTGTCTTCGTGCGTCATCG
>DATABQ010000013.1:0-1934 GCA_036259495.1 Longimicrobiales bacterium
CCCGGTAACGAGCGCGGGCACGGCCGCATCCATCGCCGCGCCTGACACCGCGAATGCGCCCGGCTCCTGCACGAGATAGGATGTGTATTCGCTCAGCAGGCCGTAGCGCAGCGCAGTTTCACGCAGCTCATCGATCAGCTCCTGCACCTGGTTGCGACTCGCACCATCCGCCTGTGCAGAGCGGATGCGACGGTCCAGATCGCCCAACTTCCGCGACGCCCAGAGGCGCGGGATGTAGTCGTTGGCCTCGACTCGCTCCGGGAACCGCGCTTCGGTGGAATACCGCTCCGCGTTTCGGCCGCGGCGACCGCTCACATCGATGCTGACGTTGCCGTCGCCACTGTATCGCCCGAACACCACCAGCTCGGTGCCGGCGAACAGATCGGGCAACTCGCGCGGATAGATCTCATCCACGTTCAGATCTCCCATCTCGAGCGCGAGATCCGTCAACACCGGATGCCGGACCTTCGCCGCGAGCGTGCTCACTGCGTGCTCCACATCCTCGCCCGGCCGCACGTACTGCGTAGCACCACGCGCGGCTTCGCTCAGCTGATCGAGCAGATACGTGTTTACGTCGAATCCCACACCGAATGCGAACACCCGCGCACGACCACGCTCCGATTCCGCCATCGACGCAATGCGATCCGGCCTTGTCTCACCGTTCGTCGGCAGGCCGTCGGTGAGGAATACTACCATGGGGAGCCTGCCCTCGGGCGACGTTTCACTGAACGCGGCGTCGAGCGCGTCGTAGATGTTGGTGCCGCCGTCCGCGCGCAGGCCGTCCACCCATCGGCGTGCATCCGCTATCTCTGCGCGCGTCGCGCGAGTCCAGGACTCTCGCCACGGCCGGACAGCACTGCTGAACGCGATGAGCCGGACTCGGTCGTCATCGCCGAGTGTGCCGAGCAGCTGCTGCAGAGCGCGCTGCGCCTGCTCCATCTTCTCGCCACTCATCGACCCGCTGACGTCCACCACGATGGTCATGTCGCGCGGCACGCTCGATTCCGCCACCTCGCCCGGGGACAGCGTGAGCATGAAATAGCCAGCTTCAGACACCGGTCGGTGCGTTGCGATGGTCACGCCCACCGGGCGACTCGCGAGAGGCAGGAACACCGCAAAGTCGCCTTGGAGATCGCCGTCCGGCCGGACCATCATGCGACCGCGTGCACGCTCCACCTGCACCGGATGCGTTGGCGAGAACGCGTCGCGGAACCTGCTCCCATCCTCCACGACCATGGAGAACGTGAGCGGCGCAGGGTCCGGAACGGTGACGGTGCCTGCATGTTCCGGGACATGCGGGAGGCGCGGGTGCGTTATCCCTGCCAGCCCTCTGCTCACGTGCCTCGCACCGGCAGCGTACCGGAACTGCAGCGCGTCACCCGCACGATCCAGGACTTGCGTGTACCGCATCGTGATCCTTCGCGTCTGGCCCGCCTCGATCGGAAACACACGCGCTCGCATCATTCCCTTACCCACGAGCTCGATCAGTGCAGGATCCTTCTGCGCGCGGACAATGCCCTCATAGATCTCGCGCGCACGCGCCGCGTCCATCATCTCACCCCGGAGCTCCTGCTCGCCCTGATAGAGCGAGTAGCTCGTGAACACCGCACCGCCCGGCAACGGATAGACGTAATCGCCCTCGCCGAGTCCGCCCCCGTTGTTGCGGAACCACTCCTCTACCTCCACCTCCGCGACGCGATCGGTCACGCGCACGGTCACGCTGGTGCGGAGCCTTTCGATTCCCCAGTCCACGGGAACGTTGCCGGGCCGGGGCTCGATCCAGCCCTGCGCGTCGACAGTCCGCGGTAGCAGGCACAGCAGCACGGCCGCAGCGACGATCGCGGGCGGCGCAACAGCAATGTGGCACTTCTGGGCGGAACGGTGAGCGTGCGATGGCATGAAGGTCTCCTTCGTCGGGTTCTGCTCCAATGACG
>DATABQ010000014.1:0-2952 GCA_036259495.1 Longimicrobiales bacterium
CACCGACGCGCGCTCCGCCTCACGGTTGGCATCCCACCACGCCCTGATGTCGCGCATGACGATCGCGGTGTCGTCCCAGCGATAGACGGGCAGGCCGAAGGTGGATTCGGTGATGAAGGTGTCGCACGGCACCGGCTCGAACGGTGCGCACGTCGGATCCGCGGCACGCTTGTAGTCACCGCTCACCACCCACACGCCATCTGATCCTTCGATGCGGATCTGCGCCGACCCGAGCACGTGCCCTGCCGGATGAAAGCTGACGGTGACGTCGCCGATTCTGACCTGTGATCCGTATTCGATCGTCTCGATCACGGCGTCCGGCCCGAGCCGCCGCCGCAGCAGCGCCGCGGTTCCCGGGGCGCACAGGTAGGCCGCGCTGCCCGCCCGCGCATGATCGCCGTGCGCATGCGTAATCAGCGCACGGTCCACGGGCTGCCAGGGATCGATGAAGAATCCCCCCGCGGGGCAGAAGAGACCGTCCACAGTTTCCTGCAGCACGCAGCAAGTGTAACTGTGTACTTCGATCGATTCACGGTCCCAACGGCGCAGGCGCCTCTCTCGTCCCAAACGTTCGCATCACCTCGTTATCCAACCGATCCGTTACTGGCGTTCGGATTACCCGAGCCGGAGCCGTCACCGTAAGACACGCGCCGGAAGGTCGTTTTTCCGGGCGTAGCCCGAGGTGCCGGGCCCCTGATGTGACTCCGCCTGCGGGTCGAGCAGCAGAGCGAAGGAAAGGCCCTTCGGCGCTTCAGACCCGCACGGAGCCGAGCGTGTCGAACCCGCACCCAGCCGAGCGACAGCCGTGTACCATAGTCCCACCGTGACAATTGCAGCCGCTTCGACCAACGAGGCGTTAGCCGGGGTACTCGAGAAATTCTGGGGCTATTCCTCCTTCCGTCCGCTTCAACGCGAGGCGATGGACGCGATCATGGCGGGGCGCGACTCGGTCGTCGTGCTGCCCACCGGCGGCGGGAAGTCGCTGTGCTTTCAGGCGCCGGCGCTGGTGCGCGACGGGCTGGCGGTGGTCGTCTCGCCGCTGATCTCGCTCATGAAGGACCAGGTGGACACGCTCGTGGGGAACGGCGTCCCGGCGGCCTTCATCAACAGCACCCTCTCGATCGAGGCGCGGCGGTCGATCGCCGATGGCGTGCGCGAGGGCAGATATCGACTGCTGTACGTGTCGCCGGAGCGGCTCGTCGGCGAGGGCGGCGACTCGTTCCGATCGTGGCTGACGCGCTGCAACGTGAGCTTCATTGCCGTCGACGAGGCGCACTGTATCAGCCAGTGGGGGCACGACTTCCGTCCCGAGTACCGGCAGCTGGCGACGCTCCGCGCGCAGTTCCCGACCGCCAGCCTGCATGCGTTCACCGCGACCGCGACAGCGCGCGTCCGGCAAGATATCTCCTCTCAGCTCGCGCTGCAGGATCCGGTCGAGCTCGTCGGCTCCTTCGACCGCCCCAACCTCGTCTACCGGGTGCTCCCCCGTCACACTCTGAAGAAGCAGCTGCAGGAGGTCCTCTCTCGCCACCAGGGGGAGGGCGGGATCGTCTACTGCACGTCGCGGCGTGAGGTGGAAGCGCTCGCGGCGTGGCTGTGCGAGATCGGTGTGCGTGCGCGGCCGTACCACGCCGGCCTGGACGATCGGGAACGGAGCAAGAATCAGGACGCGTTTCTGGAAGAAGAGATCGACGTGATCGTCGCGACGGTGGCGTTCGGGATGGGCATCGACCGTTCTGATGTCCGCTTCGTCGTGCACGCGGGGGCGCCGCAGTCACTCGAGCATTACCAGCAGGAGTCCGGCCGGGCCGGGCGCGACGGTCTCGAGGCGGAGTGCGTGCTGATCTACTCGGCCGCAGACTTCATGAAATGGCGGCTGATGCTGGAGCGCAACGGCGAGCTGACCGACAGCTCCCGTAAGCTGCTCAGGGACATCGAACGTTATGCCGGCAGCGTCGGCTGCCGTCATCGTCATCTGGTCGGCTATTTCGGCGAGCGTTACGAGCGGGACGACTGCGGGGCGTGCGATTTCTGCCTCGGAGAGCTCGAGCCGGTGCCCGACGCGGTCGACATTGCGCGCAAGGTCCTCTCGTGCGTCGCACGGGTCGGACAGCGGTTCGGCGCGGCGCACGTGGCGAACGTTCTCTGCGGCAGCGAGAGCGAGCAGGTGACCTCGCGACGGCATCACGAGCTGAGCACGTTCGGCCTGCTGAAGGGCGCGGCGGTCCCTGAGGTGCGGGCGTACGTCGAGCAGTTGATCGCGCAGGGCTTCCTCAGGCAGACCGACGACCAGTATCCCGTCGTTACTCTCACCAGCGATGGCGTAGGGCTGCTGAAGAGTGCCGACGCGGCGCCGGGCCTCGCCCTGTCGCGACAGCGGCGCGTCCCCCGCACGCGTGAGGAGCGGCGGTCGCGCGTCGAAGCCGCAGCATGGGAAGGAGTGGACCGCGAGCTGTTCGAGAAGCTGCGTGCCGTCCGCATGCAGATCGCCCGCGCGCGCGGTGTGCCGCCGTACGTCATCTTCCACGATACGACGCTCCGCGACATGGCCCGGCTTCGGCCCCAGACACTGGACGGGCTGAGGACGGTGTATGGCGTCGGCGCCCGCAAAGCCGAGGACCTGGGAGAAGCATTCCTGAACGTGCTGCGTTCCTGACAGATCAGAGGCGAAACACATGGCTGCGTACGTCATCGCTCACATCGACGTGAAGGATCCGGTCCGCTACGAGGACTACAAGAAGATGGTGCCGCCGAGCATCGCGAAATTCGGCGGTCGCTTCATCGCCCGCGGCGGACCCGTGGAGGTGCTGGAAGGGGAGTGGCAGCCGAAGCGGCTGGTGCTGGTCGAGTTCCCGACGATCGAAGCCGCACGGGAGTGGTATGCGTCGGAGGACTACCGCCCGGCGAGGGAGTTGCGGCAGGCCACGTCGAATGGCGATCTCATCGTCATCG
>DATABQ010000015.1:0-2537 GCA_036259495.1 Longimicrobiales bacterium
GCATCCGACTGGATGTTCAGCGCCTGCTCCAGCGAATCGCAGGGCAGTACGGTGTAGTACGACGTGTGATCGTAGATCGTACCCGCGTTCAGGTAGCCGCCCGCGGCCTTGGTCTCACGCGCGATCTCGCCCGGGCCGCGCCGCGCGGTGCCCTTGAAGTACATGTGCTCCAGCACGTGGCTGATGCCGATGAGCGTATCCGGCTCATCGAAATAACCCGCCTTAACGTGCGTCACGACCGCAACGACGGGCGCGCTGTGGTCCTCCCGCACGATCACCATAAGCCCGTTGTCCAGCCGCTTCTCGTGTGTCGGTGCGCGCTGCAGAAGTGTCGCTTCAGTCATCTTTTCTCTTCGATCCTGCTGATCCGCCGCGCCGCGTTGCGCGAGCGGCACCGTGCCATCGTTTCATGCGACAAACTGCGCCACGCCGCGGCCGGCGGCAATCTGCAATTGACGGTCCGTCGCGGGGATGTCATTGTGCAGCGTCCCGAACCGCTGTGGAGGAGCGGATGCAAGTATATCTGAACGGAAAATTCATCGATCATACCGAGGCCACGATCCCGGTCGACGATCGCGGCTTTCTATTTGCCGACGGTGTATACGAAGTCATTCGCATCTATGGCGGCCGCACGTTTCTCATGGAGCCGCACATGCAGCGACTCCGCTCGGGACTGCGTGCGTTGCACATGGCCGATGCCATCGTGGACGAGCTCGATGGTATTGCCGAGCGGCTCATCCGCGACAACGCCGTCGATGGCGACGGTACGGTCTACATACAGGTGACGCGCGGCGTCGCTCCGCGCAGGCATGCGTTCCCCGATCCGGCCGTCAGCCCCACTGCATACGTTCTCGCGAAGCCGTTCAGCCAGTATCCGGACGACTACTTCGAGACCGGTGTCGCGGCGATCTCCGTGCCTGACACCCGCTGGACGCGCTGCGACATCAAGTCCATCGCCCTGCTGCCCAACGTACTCGCCAATCAGCAGGCGCATCACGCCGGAGCGTTCGAGGCGCTGTTCGTCAAGGATGGCGTGCTTATCGAAGGCTCTCACTCGAATCTGTTCGGTGTGCTCGATGGTACGCTCATGACGTATCCGTCGTGCAACTACATTTTGTCAGGCATTACCCGCACACTCATCCTGGAGATGGCGCGCAAGCTGAACATCGCGGTCGCCGAGGCGCCGATTCCATGGGAGCGCATAGAGGATGTCGAAGAGCTGTTCCTCTCCGGCACGACGACCGAGGTGATGCCGGTATCCCACGTCGACGGACGCGTGATCGGCGGCGGCACGCGCGGCCCCGTCACGACCCGGCTCCAGCAGGCGTATCGGGAGCGCACGCACGGCTGAGCCGCAGGTCAGTGCTCGTCAGCGACCGATTCGACGTACAGCTCCTGGATCAGGATCTTCGCCGTGGCCAGGATCGGCACGGCGAGGAGGAGGCCGAGGAATCCGAACAGCGTCGCCATCAACGTCTGGAACAGCAGCGTGAGCGCCGGCGGCAGCTTGACCATCTGCTTCATCAGCAGCGGCACCAGCAGGTTCGATTCGACGCCCTGCACGAAGAGATAGAGGCCGATGACCCAGAGTGCCTTCTCCGGTGAAACGGCAAAGGCAACGACCGTCGCGGGAACGAAGCTGAGAGTTGGCCCGATGTAGGGCACGAACTCGAGCAGTCCCGCGATCAGACCGAGTGCCAGCGCCGCCGGCACTCCCAGGATCGTCAGCCCCACCGCACTGACCACGCCCACCGTCGCCATCGCGATCGCCGTCCCCTTCATCCACTGCACCAGCGCCGCACCCGCCTCCGGCAACACTTCGCCCGCACGACGGCGACGACTGCGCGGCACGAGCACGATGAGACCGCGCATATACGTGCGCGGCGAAATTGCGATGAACATCCCGGAGACCACCACGAGGACGAGTCCGGCGAGCGCGCCGACTGCCGTATTCAGCAGCGGCAGCGCGCCGCCTATGAGCGCACCGATGTCGGATGTGAACCTGGAGCGCAGCTCGCGCTGCATTCCGTCGCCGCCGCCACCGAGCGAGCCCGTGATCGCCGCGAGCTGCGCGTTGATCCAGTTCTGAACCTGAGTGAGCGCGGGCGGAAGCTGCTGCTGAATCATCCCGAACTGCGCGCGCAGCGTCGGCCAGCTGAGCAGGAAGAATCCGACGAGGGCACCGAAGAGCACCAGCAGCACGAGCGGTGCCGATATCGAGCGGCTGACACCCCGGCGATGCAGCGGCTCGACGAATATCGAGAGAAATGAAGCGACGAGCAGTGCGAAGAACGCGATGAACAGGACGTCGCGTGCGAGCCATAGTGCGTTCGCGAGCGCCCACAGGCCGATGACGAGCAGGACCGCCTTCGCTATGAGCTCCAGACTGACGGCCTCCCGTCCTGTCGCGCCCGCGCCGGTCCCGTTCACGTCCGCCATACACCCCCTCGTCCGCTCTGTACACCGGATGTCGCAGAGGGCATGCCATGCGGCCGTTCCACCCATGGACGCAGCGCCCGCGGCGGCTTACCTTGCCC
>DATABQ010000016.1:0-3627 GCA_036259495.1 Longimicrobiales bacterium
CACATGCATCGCGATGTGGATCGGGTACGCAGCGGCTGGATCGGCCGCCTGATAGAAGCCCGCCGACTTGGGATCCCGGCCGAATGACATGCCGAGGTCCTCGACCACACCGACGATGTCGTACCAGGGACCTGGCGCCGCGCCCTCCGGTCGGGGCTCCTCCCATTCCTCGTAATGCAGCGCACGCACGCGCCGGCCGATCGGGTTTCGACCGCCGAGCACATTGCGCACGAACGCTTCGTTGACGATGATCGCCTGCGCTTCCGATGCGACGTCAGCGGCAGTGAATCCGCGACCGGCAATGATCGGCGCACCCAGTACATCGAAATACCGGGGATCGACGGACGCGGAGCTCACGCGATAGCCGTCGGGCCAGCGCGGATCGAGGGGAGCCGCGCCGCCGGCATCGACTTCGATCGTGCGCGCAGGGTGGTACATGCGCGGGAGCCGGTCGGCGAACGTGACACCCGTGATCGCGGGCTCCGCCACCAGCCGGCGCTCCAGATCGCGGTATGTCGTGCGAACGCGGCTGGCAAACTGCCCGGCCACGTCGTTGTCGACGGTTGTCGCGCTGTCGACAGTTGTCGCGTTGTCGGCTGTTGTTGCGTTGCCGACGGCTGTCGCGTTGCTGACGGCTGTCGCGTTGCCGACGGCTGTCGCGGGATCGAGCTCCAGTCGCGCGGTGAGATAACGCTGTTCCTCGATACCGACATCCGCCGTGCGAAGCATGATCGCGTCCTGTCGTACGAAGTACGCGACCGCAGGGAAAGCGACCGTGACAGCGACCTGCGCAATGATGACTGCAGTCCAGATTCCGCCGAGCTTCAGGCTCCCGCCCGCAGCCGCTGCGCGCAGGCGCGCCTGGAGACCGCGTGTGACCTTCAGCGCAGGGAGCACTCCAGCGATCGCGGCGCCGAGCAGGGTCAGCAGGATGACGTATAGGATGGTCGGCGGCGACAGGCTGTCGCTGAACCAGAACGGGAAGCGCGCTCCGCCCTCCCTCAGCTCGCCTTCGACGACGCTCAGGCCCCAGCGGAGCCCGTGGCCTGCGGCAGCCAGACCGATCACTGCCGCGACGCCGCCGAGCACCAGTGCCTCCGTGAACAGCTGCATGATGATGCGGCCGCGGCTCGCACCCAGTGCGCTTCTCACCGTGATCTCGCTCTCCCGCGATGCAGCGCGCGCGAACATGAGCAGCGCGACGTTGCTGCAGATGAGCACCAGCAGCATGATCAGCAGAACGTTGCCCGACTGCAGCGCGAGTGATTCGAGACCGGACAGGTTGATGATCGAGCGAGCATAGGGCAGGACCTGCGGCCGCAGGTGCTCGTGTGTCGCGGGGTGATCGGCGGCGGCACGAGCTCCGAGCGCCGTCAGCTCCACCTGCGCCTCCTCCATGCTCACGCGCGGAGCGAGCCGGCCGAACACGCGGATCGCCGGCCCCTCGCGACGCTCGTGCTCGACTGCACTCAGCCGCAGCGGCACCCACAGACTGTGCGCGATCGGAAACAGGAACCCGTCCGGCATCACTCCGACGACGGTGCGGCTCTCGCTGCCCAGCCGCACCGTCTGCCCTATCACGTCCGGATCGCCTCCGAATCGCCTCTGCCAGACATCGTAGCCGATGACTGCAACGGGCGGCGCTGACGCCTGTTCGTCCGCTTCGACCAGCGTCCGACCCAGCAGCGGACGCACCCGCGCCACCCGGAATGCCGAAGCGCTGATCTCCGCCGCCTCGATCGGCTCCGCACCGCTCCCCTCGATCGCAAGATTCCGATGCACAGACCGGAACGCACCGACGTCCTGGATCGACTCCAGCTCATCCCGCCACGTCTCGAAATCGTGCAGCGACCGGCGCTCGACGCCGCCGCGTGCGGCATCCCACAGCTGGATACCCACGACCCGGTCGCCGTCTTCCAGCGGCAGCTGCGGATGCACCACCTGCGTAATGAACTCGAAGCTGCCCGCACCCACCCAGATCGCGAACGCCATCGCCAGCCCGCCGACCACCGTCAGCCCCGGATGCTTGTACAGCATCCGCACGCCCAGCTTGAAATCCAGCACCGAGAAGCCGGGGCCGCTCCGCAGAAACCGCCGCCGCGAACCGTCACCCTGACGCCGACGTCGTGCACCACCGGCGAGACCGCGGAGCCGCTCCCACGTAAACCGCATCGAGAACAGCACCGCCTCCTGCCAGTACCAGAGTCGCGCCCGCGCTGTGCCGTCATCCGCGGCGCGACGGTCGAACACCTCCTCCAGATCGCCGACGATGTCTTCCCGCGCATCATCCGGCAGCGCGCGCTCCAGCATCCAGCGAGCAGCGCGCGGTGGTTCCACGGTCTGCTTCATCGAGCGCCTTCGACTGCGGAATCCAGCCCGCTCCACATCCGTTCGAGCGCCTGCCGCGATTCGCGCAGCGCTTCCAGCCCCGCCGGCTCCACCTTCACGCACCGGCGTGCCTTCCCGCCCCGCTCCGCCGTCGGCTCGCTCATCCAGGACGAAATGAGGCCCTTGTCCTCCAGCCGCCGGAGCGTCACGTACACTGCCGCGCGCGCCACCGACCGACCGGTGCGCCGCTCGATCTCATCCACGATCGGCACGCCGTACACGTCGCCGCTCAGATGCAGGATGGCAAGTAGAACCATCTGCTCGAATTCGCCGAGTCCCTGATGTGCCATGTGATCGCTTCCTGCGGAGGGAGGTGCAGCTGATCCGAGTGTAAGATAACGTTGTTATCAAAATGCGCAAGCCGGATTGCGCAACAGCGGGTTTACGGAGGTGTACGTGCATGTGCACGCGTTGTGTATCCGGCTGCGGATGTGCTCCGCTGCGGGGGTCCGGCACGGTGGGACCGATCCGGAGTCGGGTCGAACGGCCGGTAAGGCATCCCAGCGCGTCCGTGGTACGCGCACGCGTGCACACGCACGTACACGTCCGTCAAAAACGTTCAGGCCGGTCGGTGCCTGAGATCCGACGCCAGGGGGCGACCGGTCTCACGCGGCGCGGCGGCCGTCTTCGGTGCAGAGACGCTGGCGAACTGATCGAGGAAAACGCGCTCGTTTTCGCGGAGCGAGTCGACACCGGATGCCTCGACACGCGCCAGGAGGCGCTTCACCTCGCCGCGGTTGACCTCATGGATGCTGTCGAGGTCGATGCTCTGCCACCGGTGGCGCGTCTCGCCGGCGCGGACGACGGGGGAGGTGTAGTGCGAGTTGGGCTGTTCGACGATGCGGCGGCGTTCGCGGTTGCGCGCGCGGATGGTGCGGCGCAGTGCGATTGTGGCGAACGTCGCTGCGGCAACGGCGACCACAACGAAGGCGAGGCTGATATCCGGATTTGATGCGCTCATCGATGATACCGGTATGGCGGTGCGGTCCGGGTGGTACCGGGTGCTTCCGCTGTCATGCTCAACGGGAACTACCCCACAATCGTTTCGATGTCCCGGAAGGTCGCGGATCGGCGGGGTCAGGGCAGAAATGGGGTGGACGCCTCCCGGACGTCCCACCTCGGACGCGGAACCCATCCTGCAGAACGACCCATCCACGCACGCAGGCGCCCCAGGCGTGCCGGGTGGTTCCCGCCGTCGCGCACGCGGAGTTCAGCTCGAGGCGCGCCGCGTCTTCGCGC
>DATABQ010000017.1:0-6921 GCA_036259495.1 Longimicrobiales bacterium
AGTGCAGGTGCGCGACCACGAAGTAGGTGTCGTGCGCCTGCACTACGTGCAGATCGGCGCCTTCGTCTTCCCCCTGTTCGCCGCCTTCTACTACTGGTTCCCCAAGGTCACGGGGCGAATGCTGTCGGAGCGGATGGGGAGGTGGAACTTCTGGCTCTTCTTCATCGGCGTGAACGTCACCTTCTTTCCCCAGCATTTCCTGGGGCTCGCCGGGATGACGCGCCGCGTGTACACCTACCTGCCGGAGACCGGCTGGGGCGACATGAACATGCTGTCGACGATCGGTGCATTTACGATCGCCACAGGCGCGCTCGTCTTCCTCGGAAATGTCGTCTGGAGCCTGCGCAATGGCGAGCGCGCGGGCGATAACCCCTGGGGCGCCGCGTCGCTGGAATGGGCCACGCACTCGCCTGCGCCGCGCTACAACTTCGTGCACATCCCCGTCGTGGAAGGTCGCTACGCATTGTGGAGCCGGTCCGCGGCGGCGCCGGTTGTGACCGGAATGAAGGACCACAAGCGGGAGGTGCTGGTTACGTCCGTGCTGGACGCCGAGCCCGAGCTGCGCCACGAGCAGCCCGGTCCCACACTAGCGCCGCTTGCCGCTGCTGTCGCCGTCGGCTTCACGTTCATCGGGTTGATATTCACGCCCTGGGCACTGCCGCTGGGCCTGGCTCTGGCGCTGCCCGCGCTCCTCGCATGGGGTTGGCCGAGACCCGCGAAGAAGCTGCGGGAGCAGTTGGAGCACGAACAGGCTGAGCACCGTATACATGACGAGGATGAGCTCCAGGCGGAGCTTTCGGCTGTCCTGGAGAAGAAGCACGAAGAGGAGGTCAGGAAGCGCCATGAGCGGCTGCACGAGGGTCACGACGGCCACGGGGAGGGGGAAGGGAAGCGATGAGCGGACAGCCGCATCTCGTGCCGAGCGCCCCGCGCGGTGGCGTCGACGCAAGTGCACTCCCGGAGCACGGGTTCGGGCCCAGCACACCCTCGTGGTGGGGTACGATCGGGTTCATGGTCATCGAGGGATTCACTCTGCTGATCTGCATCACGGCATATTTCTACCTGCGCCGTAACTTCGACTCGTACCCTCCGCACGGCTTCGCGCCCCCCGGCCTGCTGATTTCCACGATCAACCTCGCCGTCATGCTGCTCAGCATACCCGTCGCGATGCGCGTGCATGAGGCCGCGCACGCGAAGGATGCGCGCCGGGTCGCTCGCGCCTCGGCTGTGCTGCTTGGATTCGGCATCATCGTGCTCGTGCTGCGCGTGTTCGAGCTGAATACGCTCAACGTGCGGTGGGACAGCAATGCGTACGGCTCCGCAGTGTGGTTCACCGTGGGATTCCACACGCTGCTGCTTTTGATCGACTTCGCGGAGTCTCTGGCGATCGGGCTCATCTTCCTGCTCGGCAAGGAAGAGGAGAAGCACTTCACGGATGCGGCCGATGACGTGCAGTACTGGTACTTCGTGGTGGGCGCGTGGATCGTCCTCTACGCCGTCATCTTCCTGTCACCGCGGCTGTTCTGATGGAGGAGCGCGGCGTCGCATCCGTACCGGCCGCAGTGTCGCGCGGCGGAAGTGCTGCGCTCTGGTATGCGCTGTTCGGGGGGGCGGCTGCGTGGTTCACTGCGCTCTGTGTCACCTACTTCCTGGTGACACCGGCGTGCGGCGCAGGCACGGAGCTGATGCTGCACGTGGTATATGCCGTGGCGACGATGACAGGAGTGGGCGCGGCGCTCACGGGTGGAGTACTCTGGCGCCGGAGCGGCGCTCACTGGCCGGACGACGGTGGGCTTCGCCGCGACCGTACCCGCTTCCTGGCCGCGATGGGCTGTCTGCTCAGCAGCCTCTTCACGCTGGTGATCGCGGCGCAGTGGCTCGTGGCGATCCTTCAGAATCCCTGCGCGCCGGCCCCGCGTCTGCCGGAATCTCCCGACGCGCTCGTGGAGCCGCGGAGGGACCTGCCGGCGCTTCTCTTCAGAGACGCGCCGCTAACCGATCATGCCGTCGACGACTACGCGCTTTTCCTGCGGCGGGACGAGAATGTTGGAGGCGGCGACGAAGAAGGGAGGGTGCTTGCCGTCCAGCAGCCGCAGCGAGAGCAGGCGGCTGCCGTCGCTGGTCTTCCCCAGCAGCTGCACCACTTCGGCCAGGCCACCGGTGCACAGCACGTGCTCGCCAACGACGGGTACCCGCGTCACGCCGCTGACCCAGTCGGGCTGCGCCGACGCGTCAATGCGCAGATCTTCCGGTTTGAACGCACGCGAGCTGTTGATGAAATGCGACATGCGAATGCCTCCGTCTCTCGATTGCAGGTTGGGCTCCGGCACTCTCGTGACGGAATCGCCGCGATACTGCCGCGGCGACCCCCGCAGAATCCGCATGGGGTCATTCAATCTAACAGCGCGAGGGCCGATTGTGGTGGAGTTCAGCCCCGGGCGCTCCTGGAGGCGGCCCCGGGGCTGAGTAAAGCCCGCGGCTGAGTGGCTGCGGCGATCGACTGAATCGTCGCCGCGACCGGCTGATCTGCTCCCGCGTTCGGTCTGATCTGGTCCGGCGATCCGGCTGATCTGCTCCCGCTATCCGCCCGACTCGCTCGCGTGATCCGCCTGGTTGGCTGCGGCGGTCTGCGCAACGCGGCGTTCAATCCAGCGTGCCAGCCCCTCGTGCGGGAGCAGCGCATCGCCCGTGTACCTGACCGGGAGACCGGCCAGATCAGCGGGGATCTTCTCCTGGCTGACCTGCCCTCGCGAGATCAATGCGGGCACCACCACGACGTCGCGGCCGGTGAGGTCGTGCTGCAGCTGGATGATCTCACGCACGACCTTCACGGCTTCGGCCCGCACGGCAGTCGGAGCGTCATCGCGGACGAGCCCGACCTTCACGTCACGGAAGCCTGTCGCCGCCCTGATGCTGTCGGCGATCGGGCGCAGATTGCTCATCCATGCCGCATTGTCCTCTGCGCCGTTCGGCCCGTGGCCTATGATGAACAGCGCCTGTGCGGCTGGATCATCCGCGATGGCGAGCGCGCGCTCCGCAAGCACTCGAGCGACGTCGGGCGAGTCGTCGATCGCCTTCGCCACGCGGATGGGGACGGTGACGTCCGCGCGCTCGATGCCCGCCATGTGCAGGTGGTGCATCATGGTCTCGCTGATCGTATCGGCTTCGCCCGCGAGATACCGGATCTGCTCGTAGTGTCCGCTGTGACTCGACATGAGCATCGGCACCACCACGATCTGCGTCGCGCCGGCGGCTACTAGACGGGCCGCAGCGTCCTGAAACCGGTGAGCCTTCGCGCCCGGACCCATCAGATAGCTCACCTCCACCGGTCCGCCGGTCTCGACCAGAGCGGCCACGCTCTCTACCTGCGCGTTCCACTCGGGGCCGCCGCCGTGTGCGATGATGATGGTGCCGGCGCTACCGGCCTGCGCCTGCTGTGCATCAATCGTCGCTGGCATGGCGGACAGCGCTACGACAATAAACATGCAGATGGTCCGCATGGTCTGATCTCCGTTCGAAGAAGGCTTCATCGTGTCTGCGGTCCGCGTCCGGCGAACCAGGTGAGGCCGACGTACATCTGACGGCCGAGAAAACCGGGATAACCGGCCAGAGTTGCATCGAGCACGTTGTCGAGACCTGCGCTCAGCTCGAACCCGCGCGGCAGCGCCTGCGACGCCCGGACGTCGAACCGTGTGAGGGCCGCGCGTGTGACGACTGCGCCATCATCGGTGCGCGTCGTCGGCGTCGCGCCCGTGTACACGCCGCTCAGGCTTGCACGCAGTCCGAACGGCAGTGCGTACGCAAGTGACGTCCGCGCGCTGTGCGTCGGCCGGCCGAGGAGTGCATCGCCGGTCGCACGGTTCAGCGCGCGCAGCCAGCTGTAGCCGGCTTCCGCACTGAGCCCGCCCCAGGTCGCACCCAGCTCCAGCTCCGCGCCATACGTCTCGCCATCATCGATGTTGCCATACTCGAACAGCGTGATATCGCCATCATCCGGCACTTCACGCGTTTCGATGAACTCGTCGAACCGGTTGTAGAACAGCTGCACGCGTGAGTAGAGACGGTCGCCGCTCCATTCGATGCTGCCGCTCACGTTGTTCGACGTCTCCGGCCGCAGGTCCGGATTGCCGCGCACACGGTACCCGGCGCCGGCACCCGTATTCAGGAACTCCATGTAGAGCTCCTTGAAGGACGGGGCGCGGAACCCCTGGCCGAGCGAGGCCCTGAGCGCGAGTCGTTCCGTCGGCCGCACCATGGCCGCGATGCGCGGCGTGAGATGTACGCCCCACTGTTCGCTCCACGACATCCGGATTCCGGGCACGACGCTCCAGGCACCGCCGGACCACGTCACCTGCGTGAAGGGCTCGAGCGTGTGCAGCTGCCGGTCGGCGCCCGTTACGCGATCCGAATGGATGGACTCGCGACGGGCCTCGATTCCCGCATCGATCGCCAGCCTTTCGGTCGCGTGCGTGTACAGGAGCTCGGCCTCGACCAGCCGCTGCACTTCCGTCTCGTCACTGGCGCTGGCGACGGGCTCCGGCAGTGTGGACCGTCGGGCGAGGTGCCGGAACTCGGTGGCGTAGAGAGTCGGTGAGAAGCTGTGTGCGCCGCTCGTGTGAACCGCACCAATGCGCCCACCCCACTGGAGGTTGTCCGCGAAGTAGTAGAGCGGGCCCGAGCTCCAGCGCTGGCTCTCGTCCAGCAGCAGCGCGCCCGCGTTCAGCAACAGCGATGGCGCGGCCTGCCACTGCACGCGCGCGCTGCCATCCCAGCGCGTCGCGAATGTCCCCGCATCGCCTGCATGGCCCGGCACCAGCTCGATCGTGCGGCGACCGCCATCCGCTGCGTATGCGACGCTGCCGGCACTACCGAGCATGCCGGTTGCCAGATCCAGCCGGCCGTGCGAGCCGCCCACTGCACGGATCGTCGCGCGACGCGCACTGCGTGCCGGAGCCCGCGTGATGATGTTGACGACTCCGCCCATCGCTTCCGACCCGTAGAGCGTCGACTGCGGACCCTTCACGACTTCCACCCGCTCGATCATCGACGTGGGGATGCGCGATACATCCAGACCGCCGGAGATCCGGCCGATGAAAGGCTGCCCATCCACCAGCACGAGCACGCGCTCGGCGCCGAGCCCCTGCAGCATCACGCCCGCGCCAACCGGATGGCCGCCTTCCGCACCGATCCCCGTATGCTCGACCAGCACCGCCGACAGGTCAGCCGCTCCGCTCCGCTCGATCTCATCCCGCCCCACGACCTCCGTCGCGACCGGCACATCCTTCAGCTCCTGCAGCCTCCGCGACGCCGTGACCACCAGCTCGCTCAGCGACACCGGACGCGGCGTGAGCCGCACCATCAGCGCCGCCGTCTCACCGGCCTCGACGTGGACACTCCGATCGGCATAGGCGAGATGCTCCACCGTGATCTCGTGCGCACCGGCGGGAACGCGAAGCGCCCACGTACCGTCCGACGCGGTCACTGCGCTCACCGAATGACACACCGCGCGCACTTCCGCGCCTGCCACGGCCGTACCCGCGCCCGACTCCACCACACGACCGCGCAGTACCACGCTGTCCTGAGACGCCGCTCCGGATGGCGACGCTGCGCAGAGGAGGACCGCGCAGCAGGCCGCGCGGATCGCCTGCAGCTTTCCACCCATCGTCAGGATTCCAGCGGCGCGTACCGGAACGTGATCCACCGCGCGTCACCCGTCGTGCTGTAGTAGCCGGTGATCTGGATCTTGTAGATCGATGCGCCGCTCTGGATCAGGAACACATCGTATGTCGGAAAGACCGTGTGATTGCCGTCCAGGTTGTAACGGTACCACGGCGTCGATGCGAACACGCCGCCGAACGCATCCCCGCGGTAGACCTGCGCGGGCGCGTCGCTCGCGTCCGTCATCGCCGCGAAGCTCTCATCCGCGAGCACCGCCCCCGCACCGCCGTCGCCGCTCACGCCACCGTTGATCCGGAACACGTAACCGTCCAGCATGATGTCCCAGTCCGGCCCGTCCGTTGCGGCGCCCGTCGCGAAGTCGAAATAGACCGGCTCCGTGCGACCATCCAGCACTGCCGTCCGAACCGCGCCGAACGGCGCGCCGGCTGCCGGCTGCACGGCATACTCGATCGTCACACGCGCGCCACCCTGCGTGCCATCGCTGATCTGCGTGACGTGCAGCTTCGCATATTCAGGGGCTTCACCCGCACCCCGCACCTGCCACACACGATCCGGTGCAGCGCTCACCTGATGCGTCGTCATGTCGTACACGTACCAGCCGCTGATCGCCGGATCCAGCGCGTCGGACTGCCACGCCTGATCATCCGACGGCACGTCGGCCAGCGTCACAGCCTCGAAGTCCGGGCGCTCGCCCGCTGCCGTCATCGCTTCGACCTGCGCATCGCTCGCCGAGGCGTTCTGGCATACGCAGTATCCCGTCACACCAGCCGGCCCCGCAGACCCGCCGTTCAGCATCACCCGCGTCGCGTTGAACGCGATGTCCCACGCCTCGGAAGTCGCCGGGTCCGTCACACTCACCTGCGTGGCCGTTTCGCCCAGCCGCACGAACGCCCAGTCGGTCGATGCATCGACCGTCAGCGTGGACGGGTCCGGGTGCACTTCGACCGGATCGAGGTCATCGCAGCCGGGCAGGCTGAGTGCCGCCGCAGCGGCGAAAAGGATTGAAAATCGTCGCATGTCTCTCTACCTGAAGTTGAGAATCAGTCTCAGGCGAGGAGGATAGCGGGTCGGGAGGCAGGCTGCAAGATGGCAATCCCACGTACACACGTACGCCTCCGCGTGCACATGCACCTACGCGGCCGTTCCCAGGCCGTTTCTCGGCCCCAGGCCGTTTCTCGGCAGTTTCCTCAGGTCACGTGCGCCCCATCCCCGAAACCTGGAAGATGGCGGGCACCGGGAGCG
>DATABQ010000018.1:0-2949 GCA_036259495.1 Longimicrobiales bacterium
GTTCACGGTCACGAACACGACTGCCGGAAGCGTGAGTGTGACGATCACGGCTGACGGAGTCACACTGGATGATCAGCCGACGATCACGTTCGCTGCGGGCGCGATCTCCACGACTTCGAGCACCGTATCTCCCAGCCCCGCGACGGATGTCACAGCGAACGGCACGGACGCATCCACCGTCACGGTTACGCTGGTGGACGCGAACGGCAACGCGATCAGCGGCGTTGCACCGGGTGAGTTCACGATCGATGTCGGCACGAACGCCACCGCGAGTGCAGTCAGTGCCGGCGGAGCTCCGGGTACGTATACGTTCACCGTGACGAGCACGACCGCCGAAACGATCACCGTGGTCGTGACCGCCCGGACTGCCACCCTGGCGAGCCAGCCCACGATCGAGTTCGTCGCCGGACCGGTCGATCCTGCGCAGAGCATGGTCACGGCGTCACCCACTGAGGTGACGACGGGCGGATCCGACTAGCCGTAGCGAAGAACGGCGGTCCGACCAGCCGGAACGCATAACGGCCGGTGACGGCAGCAGTGAGCTGCCCGGCACCGGCCGTTCTGTATCTGCCTTTCGGCAGGCGCGTTCAGAACACTCGCACCGCGATCAGCACGATCGATCCGACGGCTCCCAGGACCATCGACACATCCCGGATCCACCCGAGGCGCCCACTCTCCTGCGGCACGATGATCGAATCGCCTGCCCGGATGCTGAGCTGGTCCAGCGTGCGTCCGGCGATCACGGCTTCGCGCAGGCTCTCCCCAGTCCAGATCACCTCGCCCGAGCGTTCGATGCGCGCCTCGCCGAGCTCTGCGTTGCCCGCGGGACCGCCGGCGGCCATCAGCGCATCGCTGATCAGCATGTCCGAAGGGAGTGTGTAGAAGCCCGGCCGGCCCACGGCGCCATTGATCTCGAGCCGGATCAGCGATCGTGCGCGCACCACCGGATCGCGGATGAAGCGCGCGATCGCAGCGGCCATGTGGTCCTGGAGCTCGCTCCGCAGCACGCCTTCCACCGACACCTCACCGATCTGCGGGAGCACCAGCCTCCGGCCCGCGACCACGTTGAACGTGTCGGTCAGCTCTGTGTGCCGCTCGACGATCAGCAGCACCCGATCGCCCACGCGGAGATCACCTTCCTCCAGGCGTGAGCGGATCAGCGCCGCTTCGGCCCGCGCCTGTTCACGCAGCGCTTCGCTGTACGATGACGACGATGCGGTCTCCTCGTATCGCGTCAGTAGCTCCTCCAGCTCCGCACGCGTGAGCTGGAGTCCGGTGGTGTCCCAGCTGCCGCCGCTCTGCGCGTGCGTGCCGGTCGGCATGAGTGCCAGTATCACGACGAGCAGGAGCGCGCGAGCGCTCCTCACGTTCAGCATGTGCATGGTGTACCTGTTGGCTTTTGCGAAAGAGAGGTCCTGCTGCACCAAAACTGTGGCCGTGGTGCTGCCGCAGCAACCACGGCCCCGAAGATGTTACCGGAAAGCGAGCAGATGGTTCGAGCGATTGCTCAGACTTCGCTCGTCCCGGTCAGCAGCGGAGGCGCGGCCGCGGTGAGACCGAAATTCGTCAGGATCACGAGCAGCCGGAGCAGCCCGGCTCCCGGTTCGATGGTTCTGCCGGCACCACAGCGTTCGCACACGAAGCCGGAGGAGGACGTTTCCTCCGGGTCCTGCAGCAGCCGACGACAGCTCACGCACAGCATGGGAAGACTCCGAATCAGTTGAGCGGGTTTGTCGACATGCTTTGGTATACAAGTTCGGTACCCCTGCCCGTGACATGGCATAAGAGCGGTCGTCGCAACGACTTACGCCGCTACGGCAGGGCGTGGCGCGACGCGCTGGAGCGGCGATCCGTGGCGCACCCGCTACAATGGATTGCCGCAACCCCCTCCCTCACACCTGTTGCCGCAACCCTCCTCACGGCCTGTTTGCCGCAACCCCTCCCCACGACCTATGATGGCTGTTGACGAGACGTGCGGCCGTCATTCTGTTACAGAGTCGTTGCTCGGACGCCGCAGCAGTGCCGTCGTCGCAACGATCGAGGACGACAAAACGCCGAGTTGTAAGCATTTACACGGGCGTTTCCACGCGCATGGCTTGTGCACAGGCTGCGCGCATGATTACACCCTCTCTCCGGCCCCCGGTTTTGTTACAGGATCAGAGCTTCTCGAGGCCGCCGCTGGCTCTCATCGTCACCGGCCACGAATGGGTTTCGTTGTCGATGGAGTCGCTGCTGACGCCGCGCGGTTTCGCCGTGCTGCGCTCGTACACGGGAGTCCAGGCGCTCCAGCGCGTCCAGGAGACGCCGCCGGACCTGCTCATCATCGATCGGGACCTGCGCGACACCCGTGGTGTCGAGCTGTGCCTGGCATTGCGCGAGACCGGCGCCCTGACGCCGTCGATGCCGGTCATGCTGCTCGCCACCGATCAGCTCCAGTCGGAGGAGCGCATAGCGGCGCTGCGCGCCGGTGCATGGGAGATCTGCTCCCTGCCGGTGAACGGCGAGGAGATGGTGCTGAAGCTGGAGACGTGGGTGCGGGCGAAGCTCGCGAGCGACAGCACCCGCGAGGAGGGGCTGCTCGACCCGGACACCGGCCTGTACAATGCCCGCGGCCTCCTGAAGCGTCTGGCCGAGCTCGGCGCCGGCGCCAACCGCCACAGCCGCCCCCTCGCCTGTATCGTCCTGTCGCCGGACATCGGCGAGGATCACAACGTCGGACGAAGCGATCCGACCACCTCGACCGCCGCCGCCGTCCAGACCCTGGCCGCCCGCCTTCGCAGCGCCGGCCGCGCCTCCGACACCATCGGCCGCCTCAGCTCGACGGAGTTCGTGGTCGTAGCGCCCGATACGGACGCACAAGGCGCCGAAGGCCTGACCCTGCGCCTCCGCCGCGCCTTCGAATCCGCGGACCCATCAGGCTCCGCCCCCGAGACCGCGTGGAGGATCCGC
>DATABQ010000019.1:0-5356 GCA_036259495.1 Longimicrobiales bacterium
GCTGGAGCACGCTTCGTCGAGGCGATGGCGGGCGCTTCCGTGCCGAAGATCGTGCTCACCATCAATCACGCGTCCGGCGCCGGCTACTACGCGATGGCAGGGCAGGGCTTCGATCCCGACTTCATCTTCACCTGGCCGACCGGCCGCATGGGTGTGATGGAAGGCGACAGTGCAGTCATGGCACTGTTCGGTCCGCAGCTCGACGAGCTCAAGCAGAAGCGCCAGCAGCCGGACGACGCGCTTCAGAAGAAGATCGATGCCGTTCGCGCGGATTACGATCAGCAGCTCGATGCGCGGTACGCCGCCGCGCGCGGATTCGTGGATGCGGTGATCGCACCGGAAGACACGCGCGCCGTGCTCGGTGCCGCACTCTGGACGGGGCTCCACAATCCCGGCCCGCACGTCGGCCCGTTCGGCGCACTCGATTCACGTACAGAGACATCATGACGCCACGCGATTCCATCCGCATCGCATCCGGCCAGGGCTTCTGGGGCGACCGCCTCCAGGCGCCCGCCGAGCAGGTGCGACGCGGCCCCATAGACTACCTGATGCTCGACTACCTCGCCGAGGTCACGATGAGCATCATGCAGAAGCAGCGTTCCCGTGATCCGTCGCAGGGCTACGCGCGCGACTTCGTGCCGCTCATGGGCGACATCCTGCCCGACTGCGTCGAGAAGAACATCCGCGTCGTCGCGAACGCCGGCGGCGTCAATGCGGACGGCTGCGCCGATGCGGTGCTCGCCGAAGCGCGACGAGCGGGGCTGGCAGGCGAGGCGAAGGTCGGCGTGATCTCCGGCGACGACATCATGGACCGGCTCGAGGAGCTGGTCGAGGCCGGTCACGAGCTGCGCAACATGGACACCGGCGCGCCGCTCTCCGACGTGCTGTCGAAGATCCAGAGCGCGAACGCGTACATCGGCGCGCGGCCGATCGTCGATGCGCTGAACCGTGGTGCACACGTGGTCATCACCGGACGTTCGACAGACACCGCGCTCACGTATGCACCGATGATGCACGCGTTCGGCTGGGCGAACGACGACTACGACCGCATCGCCGCGGGCGTCGTCGCGGGTCACATCAACGAGTGTGGTGCGCAGGCGAGCGGCGGCAACTCGATCGTCGCATGGAAGCAGATCACCGACCTGAGCGATGTCGGCTATCCGATCATCGAGGCGTATCCCGACGGCACGTTCGTCGTCACGAAACACGACGGCACCGGTGGCCTGATCAATCCGGCCGTTGTCGCGGAGCAGATCCTGTACGAGATGGGCGATCCGCGGACATACATCACGCCCGATGTGGTCGCGGACTTCACGACCATCCAGCTCGAGGACGCGGGGCCGAATCGCGTTCGGGTGCACGGCGTGAAGGGCTCGCATGCGACGGACATGCTGAAGGTCTCGATATCGTACAGCGCCGGCTACAAGGCAGTCGGCACGCTCGTGTATGCGTGGCGGGATGCCGCGGAGAAGGCGATGATGGCCGACCGCGTGCTCCGCGAGCGACTGGATCGCATGGGTGCGAAGTTCGACGAAATCCGCACCGAGCTGGTCGGCTGGAACTCCACGCACGGACACCTCGCCGGCCCCCCGCCCACCGACCTGCCGGAGGTCGAGCTGCGTGTCGCAGTGCGTGCACAGGACAAGGCCGTGGTCGAGGCGTTCACGCGCGAGATCGCGCCGCTCATCCTCACGGGGCCGCCGAGCGTGACAGGCTTCGCGGGAGGGCGGCCGCGCGTGCAGGACATCGTCGCATACTGGCCTGCGCTGATCGATCGCACCCAGATCGAGCCGCACCTGCGCGTGGAAGTGAGGGACGCATGAAGACGCAGCTGTATCGCATTGCGCACGGCCGTTCCGGCGACAAGGGCGACACTGTCAATGTCGGCGTGATCGAGCTGCGACCCGAGTTCTATCCGTTCATCCGCGAGCTGCTCACGGTGGAGCGCGTGAAGCAGCATTTCGGCGATCTCGTGAAGGGCGGCGTCGAACGCTTCGAGCTGCCGAACCTGAACGCGATCAACTTCCTGCTGCACGAGTCGCTCGGCGGCGGCGGTACGGTGTCGCTGATGACGGACGCGCAGGGCAAGACGTTCTCGACCGCGATGCTCCGCATGGAAGTCGACCTGCCCGACGACCTCGCCGCACTCGTGAAGGACCGCTGATGCGACGCGCACCGGGTCACCCATGAGCAACGCACCCGTGCTCGTTGCGACGGTGGATGGTATCGGCACCATCACACTGAACCGCGCCGACAAGCGCAATGCGCTCGACAGTGCGACGATCGACGGAATCCGCATAGCCATCGCGGAGCTGGAGCTCGAGCGCGAGGTCCGTGTCATCGTGCTGCGCTCCGACGGTCCGGACTTCTGTGCCGGTGCCGACCTCGCGCAGCTGGAGCGGATCGCGGCCGGCGCCGACAGCATGGAGAACGTGAGCGACGCGCAGCAGCTCGGCGATCTGTTCGTGCGCATGCGACGCGGCACGAAGCCGATCATAGCCGCAGTGCAGGGAAGCGCGATCGCGGGCGGTGCCGGGCTGGCCGGCGCGTGCGACATCATCCTGGCCGCCGACAACGCCGTATTCGGCTATCCCGAAGTGCATCTCGGATTCGTGCCCGCGATGGTGATGGCGCTGCTCCGCCGTTCCGTCGGTGAGAAGGTCGCGTTCGAGCTGGTCGCGCGCGGCGAGCGCATCGGCGCCGACGAAGCGCACCGGATCGGCCTGGTCAATCGCGTGTACCCCGCGAAGGACTTCAATGAAGCGGTGACGACGTACGCCACCGAGCTGGCCCGCCGGTCCCCGTCCGCGATCGCGCTGACGAAGCGGCTGTTGTACGGGATGGACGGCATGTCATTCGAGGAAGCGATCGCCCGCGGCGCCGAAGTGAATGCGATCGCCCGAGCGACGGACGATTGCCGCGAGGGAGTCCGCCGGTTCCTGGAGAAGAAGCGCTGATGGGAATCTTCCGCCCGAGCCGTCGCCGTGACGAGGACGGTGTCCGGACCGTGAACCATCGCATGACGATATTCGCGATTGGCGCGATCGTTGGTGTGGCCGGCATCGCGTCCGGCACCAGTTGGATCATCTATATCGCTGTGGGTATTCTCGCTGTCGGTATCATTCTGCGGGTGGCGCAGAGGCGCGAGTAGCCGTTCAGGGGAACGGGAGGCTGGCGACCAGTCTCACTGCATCACATATTTGCCCGTGCCGTTATCCTGCCCGAGACGGCCGCACCGCGCATCCGGCGGTGCAGTACCCGATGTGTCCAGCGGCATCGCCGCATCCCAATACGTTAGCAGTATGGTTGGCAGCCGCGTGCATGAGCACGCGTATATCCCGAGCGGAGTGCATTGTCATAGCCAAGTGGCATCTTGGTGCGGCCGATGCTACGGGGCTGCCGGTACCAAGCCGCGGTCACGCATCGGGTGTGACTGAGAGGCACGAAGTGCGAGTTGGTCGGAGCTGTGTTGGCCCAGCCGCGGAGATGAGGCCGATTCGAGTCTGATCGTGCTCTCGCCGCGCAGTCGAACGCTTACCGAACGTGACGACGGGAGTACACGGGCGGCGTCAGTGGAACGCGAACAGTATACGAGTGAACGAGATGTGGAGCCGATGAATGCCCGTATTTATCAGCTATTCGCATACGGACACCGAGTTCGTTGACCAGCTCGCGTTTCATCTGGTTGCAGAGAACACGCATGTCTGGGTCGATCGGTGGGAAATACACGTTGGAGATTCTCTGCGTCAAAAAGTCGAAACAGCGCTTGGAGAAGCAGCGGCTGTGCTATTCATCCTATCACCAGCGTCGGTTCAATCCGATTGGTGCCAGCGGGAACTTTCCGCAGGCTTGGTGAGAGAACTCGAAGAAAAGCGCGTGGTTGTTCTTCCGGTGCTGATAAAGGACTGCGCCGTTCCCCTCTTTCTGAAAGACAAGTTGTACGCAGACTTCCGAACTGACTTCGATCAGGGGCTTCGCCAGGTGCGCGAAGCCCTTGCGAAGGTCACAGCCCTGGATCTCGGGAGAACGGATGAAGCGGAAGGACACGTCGACTGGGCTACTCAGTGGGGCAAAAACGCGGAAGGCCGAGTGGCAATATTCGCTACCATTGTGCAACAGAGTCGAAATCAGCCTTATACGGTCGTGAGTCGCGTCGTCGCAGCAATGAACGATGTAGCCAGCCGTCGCCATTTGGAACTAGTGGAGACAGGAGCTGAGGAGATCGCCCGGCAGATTGCTTTCGAGACGATCGCCGGAATTCCGAACCTGGAGCAGTTAAAAATTCTACTCACCGATGCTGAACCTGTCGAAAGAGGGATTGGAGTTCGGGATGCTAAAGTTGACATGGAGTTTTGGGTAACGGCTACGTGCCAAAGAGTAGGTGAGGATACCGGACGTGATATTCTGGTGCCGATCGGTTCTGTGTTGAAGGGACTTGCACAACAGACGCGTCATCGAATGCGGAAGTACTCCGAGGCAGAGCGCCAGGAAGCCATTGAAATACTCAAGAAGTACCGACCTGACGGGCTGTTCCGCTAGCCAAAATGCAAGGGGCACGGCCGCCGTCGGATAACTGACTAGTGCCGCTGCGGCGCTGCGCGCCTTGCCGCTTCGCGGACATGCCTCCGCTCAGGCGCCGCATCGCTCCGCTCACCGGCTTGCTCGTTACGGCACGTCGGCACTTGTATCACGTTGTGCGCCATACTATGAACGGATGCTATAATAATGGCAAACGTTACAAGCGTTTGTAAGCTCCACATACGAGGATGTGAAGGACGAACGACAGAAGGCATGCATGCGCTCCTCGAACTCGATGCGATACAACGTCAACCTACGCGGCCACTGGCTGGCTTCAATGGTTCGATATGTCAAGAGCGTTCGAGCCGGAGCCGTTCCCTCTCTGTCCAAGTTAGATAGCCGTTTTCCGAATAGAGAGCAGGCACACATTCAGGGAGGGAAATCTGATGCTGCGAAGACTTGCTTGTTTGATATTATTCGTGTCCCTTTGCTCTACTCAGGCGTCCGCACAGTCGCGTGTCGACTACGAACGGTACGCCGACCTCATCAAAAGCAAGGGCGACAGTGCGATCGTAATCATAAGCGCGGCGAATCAGTCGGCCGGATCGGCCGATAGTATTGGATCCATTCTGTCGACAGCGGGCGGAAGAATTTCGCTTATCGCGGGGGACTTCGATGCACGAACTCCGCCAGCGGACATGCAAAGGGTCCATGCTCAGATTGTGGAGGCGCTCGATTCAGCAGGAGAGGCGTTCGCCCAGGCCGGCCGATATCTCTCGATGGATTGCGAGCCTATTCGGGTGAGCGGAGTAACCTGCGGACCACGTGAGAAACTTGC
>DATABQ010000020.1:0-1890 GCA_036259495.1 Longimicrobiales bacterium
TCCGCGACACGTCGTGATTCCTTGCGAAAGGGTGTCGCGGAGGCTAGGCCAACCAGCGGGTCCGGGCCCGCGGCCCGGCCGCCTATAGCTTTCCCTGCCGTTTCTTCGCTTCTCCCTCAGCCCTCAGAGAAATACCCGAGAGGTGCCGATCGGGAGAAACGAGTTCAGGCGGCGCGATACTAAGAAGAAGGGTTCGTCCCGCTACGAATTTCGGCCGCCTTCGGATCAACGAATACTTCCGGACGTTCAAGCGGGACGAAGTGCTTTGGCCCGAAACGCATTCTCAGATGCTGTCGGAGCACGACTCGACTATAGGCCTTGCGCGCGGTCAAAGCCAGCCCGAAGGGAGGGTGTGATGAGCGAGTTCGAGTTCGCGGCGTTGGTGGGGCTGGATTGGGGTGACACATCGCACGAGGTGGCGGTTTGGGATGAGCAGCGGAAGGCATGCACGAGCGAACGCATCGAGCACACGCCGGCCGCTCTGCGCGCGTGGGTCGAACGCCTGCATGCGCGTTTCGGCGGCGCGCAGGTGGCCGTGGCCATCGAGCAGTCACGCGGGGCTGTCTTCGATGCGCTCAGCGGCTATCGGTTCGTGACGCTGTACCCGATCAACCCGCGCAGTGCAGCGCGGTATCGAGAGGCATTTCATCCGAGCCATTCAAAGGATGATCGGACCGATGCGGCCTCTTTGCTCGACCTCGTGCGCAAGCACCGCGACGAGTTGCGAGCGTTTGTACCCGATGACGCGACGACCCGCCTGCTGCAGCTTCTGACCGACGATCGGCGCGAGCTCGTCGACCAGAGGACACGGCATGTGCAACGCCTGACCGATCGCCTCAAGACGTACTACCCGCATGCGCTGCGGTGGGCCGGCGCGCTCACGACGATGCAGGCGTGTGACTTCCTCGAACGCTGGCCGACGCTCGGGGCGATCCAGAAGGCGCGCTCGTCGGCCATTCGCGAGTTCTACCGTCGCCATAGTCACCCGACCGCATGGATCGAGCAGCGGCTCGCCGAGATCCGTGCAGAGGTCGCGCTCCACGAGGACGCGATCCTCACCGCCGCAGCCGTGCTGCTGATCCGAAGCGAAGTAGCGCAGATCCGCGCCTTGAACGCGAGCATCGCCACCTACGACGAGCAGATCGCGTCGGCGTTCGCCGCCCATCCGGACCGCCCGATCTTCGCGAGCTTCCCTGGCGCCGGCGCACAGCTCGCGCCGCGCCTCGCCGCCGCCTTCGGAACCGATCGGAATCGCTTCGAGAGCGCCGTCAGCATAGCCACTCGCAGCGGCATCGCGCCGGTGCTCCGCCGCAGCGGCAAGACCGCGGTCGTGCAGATGCGCTGGGCCTGTCCACACTTCCTGCGTCAGACCTTCCACGAGTTCGCACGAGTCTCGATCGGTCAGTCGGCATGGGCTCGGGCGTTCTACAAACAGCAGCGTGCCCGCGGACATGGCCACCATGAGGCCATCCGTACGCTTGCCTACCGGTGGATCCGCATCCTCTATGCCTGCTGGAAGAACAGCGTCCCCTACGACGAAGCTCGCTACCTGCAGCAGCTCGCCAGGCGAGGCTCACCCCTCGCCAACGCTGTTGCCTGACTTGACACGGAGGCTCAGATGTCCGGAGGCCTCTCGTCGTCCCCGATCCGTTGGCGAATCCAAAGCATCCTGCTTAGAGCAGCTCCCGCACGCGGTCCGGCGGACGTCCGACCACGGCGCGGTTCCCGCGGACGACGATCGGGCGCTCGATGAGGATCGGATGCGCGGCCAGGGCGCGCAGCACCTCCTCATCGGGCGTGGCGTCGGTGAGCCCCAGAGCCGCGAACTGCGGCTCGCCGCGGCGCGCGATCTCGATCGGGCGGACGCCGAGGAGTCGCACGAGATCGCGA
>DATABQ010000021.1:0-5009 GCA_036259495.1 Longimicrobiales bacterium
CCTCGGCAAGACCGCCGCGCTCTACTACTACCCGTACGAGGACCACGGCCCGGCGACCGAGGAGACGATCCTCGACCTGTGGGCTCGCTGGGTCGCGTGGCTGGATACGCATGTGAAGAATCGTGGGGGTAGCGTTACGGACTAGTGGACTGTCTCCGAAGTAACGTGAGCACCGAGAGCGCGGATGCCCGCCGCTGGCAAGGAGCGGCGACGCTGGAATAGCAGCGCCATTTCGAGGAGCCGCGACGCAGTGTCCAGCGGCGCGCAGGCTCGCTCGAATGCCGCGGAACTTCGGAGACAGTCCACTAGGGTGCGCGGCCGACGGCGGAACCGCACGCTCCGGCGGGATCGGGCCGAGGAAACGGGCTGCCGGCAGACGGCGGGTACCGGCGGGAAACGGGGCTGCCCCCGCGTCCCGCCGGCACTCCTCAGCTCGATTCCTCCAGCAGCCGCATGAAGACTTTCCTCCGCAGTTCCGCAGGCGCCGTCTCGCGGCACTGCATCGCGACGAGCTGGCGGTAAGCGCGATCGAAGTCGTACTGCGGGTAGCAGCGCCTGCATCGATCGAGGTGCTCCTGCACGCGCTGCGCGTCATCGGTGCAGAGCTCGTTGTCGATGAGCGCCCAGAGCTGGTCGAGCGCATCGCTGCAGCTCATGTGCTCATTCATTCGGTCCTCCCGCTCAGGTAGCCCATCTCGACGGCATACTCGTACAGCGACCGCTGGAGCTGTCGGCGGCCGCGGTACAGGCGGCTCTTGACCGTACCCAGCGGGACGCCGACCACATCGGCGATCTCCGCATAGTTGAGCCCTTCGATATCGCTCAGCACGACGACCTCGCGAAATTCGGGAGGGAGGCGTTCGACTGCACGGGTGACCTCCTCATCGATGAATGATGCGAAGAACTTCCGCTCCGGATCCTGCTCCCCGATGTCACGAAGCGCGTCTTCGGCGCTCACCTCCGCAACATCGTAGTCGAGCTCGCTCACGAGCGTCTCCGGCTTGCGTGCCAGTCGTTCGCGCGAGCGCAGGAATACATTGCGGGCAATCGTGAAGAGCCAGGCGCGGGCACTTGTGCCGCGCCGGAACGTGTCCCAGTGACGATATGCGCGCAGGAAAGTCTCCTGCACCACGTCGTCCGCTTCGACGCGGTTGCCGGCGGTGAGGCGCAGGCTGAAGCGGTACACGGCGTCCAGCCACGGCAGCGCCTCGTCTGCGAAGCCGGCCCTGGGCAGCTCTCCGGCCGCTGCGTCCTCGATGGCATCGCGTTCGTTCGGCACCGCCGCGTCCGGCGCCGCATTCGGCTGCGCCCCTGGCAGCGCATCCGGGTCAGCCGTGCCGGTGGTCTCGATGAGTTTCTTCACACCTCTTGAATCCCGTTTGTCGAGGGAGTGTTCCGGGATGCCGGCTCAGTGGTGAATTGTGGCATCCGAGACACGTGTCAGCCAGCGTCACACTTGACGGGAGCAGGTGCGGAACCGAACGTGCCAGCATGCAGCTTCGAATCCTCATCGCCGTTGGAGTATGTGCGCTGTTGCCCGCGTGCTCCGCGCGTCCTGCGCCGGAACCCTATACGGCAGCGCCGCTCGTTGCGATCAGGGACATCGACCCGACCATACTCGTCGAGGCGCGGTACCACGGCTCGCATAATTTCATAGGCAGGCCGATCGCGGGGTACGAAGCACCGAAGTGCCTGCTGACACCGGCTGCAGCACGAGCGCTCGCGGAAGTGCAGGATGAGGTACGCAGCTACGGCCTGACGCTCAAGACGTACGACTGCTATCGGCCGCAGCGCGCGGTCGACGATTTCGTGCAATGGGCGCGCGTGGCGTCGGATACGGCGATGAAGGCGGAGTTCTATCCGGCCGTCGACAAGCGCAACCTGTTCAGGGATGGCTACATCGCGGAGCGGTCGGGTCACAGCCGGGGGAGTACGGTGGACCTCACGCTGGTGCCGCTTCCCGTAGCGGGCCAGCCGGAGTACGAGCCCGGCGATCCATTGACGGATTGCCGGTCAGCGGATCGTTTCGCCGACAACAGCCTCGACATGGGCACCGGGTACGACTGTTTCGATCCGTTGTCACACACCGCCAACACTGACGCGGGTGCCGTCGCCGCAAGGAACCGGCTTCTTCTGAAGCTGGCGATGGAGAAGCACGGATTCACCAATTATGCGAACGAGTGGTGGCACTACACACTCCGCGATGAGCCGTATCCGGACACCTGGTTCGACGTGCCCGTGCGGTAACGGCGGCGGAGCGGGCGCGGCATAGCGGTTGCCGCGAGAGCCTCGACAGCCTACCGTTCTCCGCGGCAAGGCACCCGATGCAACCTGACCCCAAAGATGCAGCCCCCACTATGGGGCGGAGCGCCGATGATGCGACCGCCCACCACGGCCGCAGCAGGGCCGATCGACGTCCGACGGAGAGCGAATGGCCAATAGCAGTGAAGTCAGAGTAACGGCAGGCGGCAGCGTCCGATCGCCCGTCGAGCGCGGGGATCGTGTCACACTCGCATACCGCCGTCTGCGCGAGCTGATCGTGACCGGTCGGCTGGCGCCGGGATCCCGCATAATCGAGACGTCCGTAGCGACCCGCCTCGGCGTCAGTCGCACGCCCGTGCGTGCAGCGCTTCAGCGGCTGCAGCAGGAGGGCTATGTGGTCGTCACGAGTCCCGGCCAGCAGTCACGCATGGCCGTCGCGCCACTCACGCACGAGGATGCGGTCGAGCTCTTCGGGATGGTGTCGGCCGTGGAAGGTCTCGCTGCACACGGTGCGGCGCGCCGGCCGGCAGAGGAAAGGGCGAGAGTCCTGCCGCAGCTGCGCGCCCTCAACGCCGAGCTGCTCCAGGCGTCACAGGCCAACGGGCGGGACGTGAACCGCGTGTTCACGCTGGACGAGCGGTTTCACCGGCGCGTGGTCGAAGCCGGTGCGGGGCCGCGCCTGCTCGCGCTGCACGATTCGTTCAAGCCGCAGTCCGAACGATACGGCCGCATCTACAGCAGTGCGCTGATCGACGAGATGGCCACGTCGGTGAAGGAGCACGAGGACGTCGTGCGTGCGATCGAGACAGGTGACGCCGACGCTGCCGAGGCCGCGATGCGGACGAACTGGTCGAACGCGTCACAGCGGCTCGCGAAGGTGATCGATTCGCTCGGCGAGCGCGGAACCTGGTAGCCAGCGGCGCCTAGCCAGCAGCGTTCAGTCAGCAGCGTCCATGCAGCAGCGTCCATGCAGCAGCGGTCAGCGGCGTCGCAGCGACTCACGGCTGACCGTCAGGTCATCGATGAAGTCGACATCCACCGACACTCCGAGCCCGGGCGCCTCCGGGACTTTAATCATCCCGTCCGTCATCGTCCACTCGGGTTTAACGATGTCGCGCGACCAGTAGCGGGCGCTCGGAGACAGGTCTCCGGCGATCCGGAAGTTCGGCAGTGACGCCAGCGCTACGTTGCACGCTCTTCCGATCCCGCTCTCCAGCATTCCACCGCACCATACCGGGACATCGTGCGATGCACACAGATCGTGAATCGCGATGGACTGCGCAAAGCCGCCGACACGGCCGGGCTTGATGTTCACGATGCGTCCGCTGCCGAGCGTGATCATGTCCTGAGCGCGGTCGATCGATGTGATCGATTCGTCCAGGCAAATCGGCGTGCGCAGTGCGCGCTGCAGCTCGGCGTGACGTACGATGTCCTCATGGTCGAGCGGCTGCTCGATCATGATCAGGCCGAATGCGTCCAGGCGCGCGAGCGTCGCAGCGTCATCGAGCGAATAGGCATTGTTGGCATCCACCATGAGCGGCGCGGAGTCGCCGAGGGCCTCCCGCACGGCGGCGACATACTCGACATCCGCGCCGGGCGCCACCTTCAGCTTGATCTTGCGGTAACCCGCGGCCATGGCATCGCGGGCGCGGTCGACGAGCTCGGCCGGTGAGTGCTGTATGCCGATGGATATGCCGACTTCCACGGCCGCGCGCGTGCCGCCGAGTCGATGTGCGAGCGGCATGCCGGCGTGCTGCGCTTCGAGCGTCCACACGGCCATCTCGAGAGCGGCACGCGCCATTCGGTGGCCGCGCACTCCCGAGGCGAGGAGAGCATCGGCGACCTCGGCTCCGGCGATCGCTTCAGCAAGCAGGCGCGGCGCGAACCACTCACGCAAGGCCAGCCGCGCGGTGTCGATCGTTTCAGGGCTGTAGTTCGGCTGCTCACCCGCAACGCATTCCGACCAGACGCTGACGCCGTCGCGATCGGTGGTGCGCACCAGCAGTATTCTTCTCTCCGACACCTCACCTGAGGAGATGCGGAACGGCTCGCGCAGCGGCAGCCGTATCTCGCGCAGCTCGATCTCTGCGATGTGCAATGTCACTGCGCAGAGTGAGCGGTCGCGGCCACAGGGGAGTCGCCATCGAGGTCGATTGCCGCAGCGCGCACGCGCGACGAGTCCCCCGGCTCCGTCCACGCGAGCAGCACACCGTCGCCGTAGCGCGCCATCCGCGGAAATCCGCTCGGCCGCTCCGCCATCGTGTCCGCCACGCGTGCGGTCTCGCTCGAGCGGCCGTCGCTGCTGACGATGCGGGCCACTACTTCACCGCCTTCCGCCGACCGCTCCAGCCACAGGACGAGCGCGCGATCCGGCTCCAGCAGCAGGACGTCCACACGACCGACGGGATTGCCCTCATCCACGCGAACCGGTGCCGTGAAGCTTTCTCCGGCGTCGTCGGAGAACGCCACGTGTACCCGCGGCGTCTCCCCGGCGGCGGTGAACCACGCAACTGCGACCGCATCGCCCAGGGCATCGGCCTGGGGGCCGTTCACGGGGCACGCATCGATCTGCCAGCCATCCTCGTGGAGTGTGCGCGGTTCCGTCCAGCGACCGTCCAGGAGCCGCGTCACGGAGATATCGCGGATCTCGCCGGTCGAGCGGTCGCGGTAGGCGATGAGCGGGCCACTCGAGGTCATCGCTACAGCCGTCTGGCAGCAGTCGCATGCGCGCTCGTCCAGCACCTGCT
>DATABQ010000022.1:0-2509 GCA_036259495.1 Longimicrobiales bacterium
TCGGCGAGCGTCCGGACCTCATTGAGATCCGCAAGGAAGCGGGCGGCTTGAAGGTCTTCGGTTTCATCGCCGCGCTCGGCGACCAGGGGCCGGTCCGCGGCGCGCAGAACGTGTTCGTGAACCGGCGGATCGTGAAGGACCGCACGATCGCCCACGCAATCTCTGAAGCGTACAGCGTGGCGACGATCAAGGAGCGCAGTCCAGAAGTTCACCTGTTCATCGAGATCCCGCCGGATCGGGTCGATGTCAACGTGCACCCGACGAAAGCGGAAGTGCGGTTCCTGGAGCAGTCGCTCGTTCACGAGGTGCTGCGCCGCGGCCTTGGTGATGCACTCGGGCAGGGCAGGACGCCCGAACTGCAACTGACCTCCGTTTCCGCAAGCCCCCTGGAGCCGCAGCCGATGTCGATTCCGGGCGTGCTCGCGGAGGCTGTCGTCGGGAATCGGTGGGCTCCGCAAGACACGATCTCGACGACCCGTGACGTGCCCTGGCAGACGAGCGGCAGCGCCTATCTGCCTGCTTCGGGCACCTCGCACGAAGCACCGGGCACCGAGCACGCTGCACGGAGCACCGACCACGGAGCAGCCAGCACGGCGAGCGCAGAGATCCGCCCGATGATTCCGCTCGGGCAGTTCCGCGACACCTACATCCTGGCCGTGGACGACGAGGGGATCGCCATCATCGATCAGCACGTGGCGCACGAGCGTGTGCTGTTCGAGCAGGTGATGGAGAAGCTCACCAGCGGCCGGCTCGAGAGCCAGCGCCTGCTCACGCCGATCATCATCGAGATGTCGCCGGCGCAGCGGCAGGCGCTCGCGCAGCACCGCGCGACACTCGAACGGTTCGGTATGGAGGTCGAGGAGTTCGGCGGCGACAGCCTGCACCTGTCGGCGGTGCCCGCGATCCTCGACCCGGGGGAGTGCGAGGCCGCGGTGCGGGCGCTTGCCGAGGATCTCGAGGGGCTGGACAACGGATCGCGCGTCGACGATGCGCTTCGTAAGATTGCGGCGACCATGGCGTGCCATGCGGCGGTCAAGGCAAATTATCCGCTCACGCTGGAGAAGATGCGCTACCTCCTCGAGGAACTGCGGCGCACGGCATATTCGTCGGTCTGTCCGCACGGACGCCCGGTGGTGCTTCGGATCACGCGGCGCGAAGTGGAGAAGAACTTCCAGCGAATCTAAGGAGAACATGGCGATCATCGAATCGGTCCGGGCCGAGTTCCTGTACTACAAAGCCCTTGGCGAGAGGGCGATCGCGCAGCTCGATGGCGCGGGACTGTCGGCATCGCCGCCTGGCGGGGGCAACTCGATCGCCACGATCTGCTGGCACGTGTCGGGAAACCTTCGTTCCCGTTTCACGGACTTTCTCACGACCGACGGCGAGAAGCCGTGGCGAAAGCGTGACGAGGAGTTCGAGGTCCGAGCGGTGACCCGCGACGAGCTCCTCGAGAAGTGGGAGCAGGGATGGAGCGTGCTGCTCGGTGCTCTCGATTCGCTGACTGACGGCGACCTCGAACGTACCGTCACGATCCGGAACCAGCCGTCCGCGGTGCGTGAAGCGCTGCTGCGGTCGCTCGCCCACGTGAGCTATCACGTAGGCCAGATCGTCTATGCGGCGAAGGCGGCGCGCGGCGACGAGTGGAGATATCTGAGCATTCCGCCGGGCGGATCGGAGCAGCACAACCAGCAGCTGGCTTCGGAGCGGCAGGGCCGCCGCTGAGTCGTGGACGAGGACCTCCTGCACCTCGATCGTGACGCGCTCCTGACCGAGGCGCGACGCATGCGCGAGGCAATTCGGCAGCACCGCGACAACAGCGGCCACGATCTCTGCTGGCACCACCCTGCACTCTGGAACCTGCTCCCCGACAAGCCGACGCCGGCGATCGCGGTTCCCCCCTGGCCCGAGTTCCTGCGCGGCTGCGTGCGCTACCGCGAGTCGCTCGAACGGGAGGTACCGGAGGCAGTGAGGGTGCACCCCTGGGCGCACTTCGAAGCCATCCGCCGCCGGCTCGAGGCGGCGGAGAACGCTGGTGACGCGGAGGGCATCGGGCACGATCTCGCCGACGACGTCATCGCCATGGTTCCGGACCACCCGGTGATCGAAGGTAAAGCGGAGAGCATCGCGTTCATCCGCGAGATGTTCCGCGAGCTGTTCCCGGCCTTCGATCGGCACATCGAGTACACGAGCCACGAGACGGCGGTGATGGGGGATTTCGGGTTCGATCGCGGCACGTTCGCTGCGACCGTAGCCCCGCTCGGCGGAGGTGAGGCGACACGTCTCACGGGGAAGTTCCTGTGGATCCTCCGCCAGGCAGATGGAGGTTGGAAGATCTGGCGCCTGCTCGTCAGCCGCGACGGCGGTGACGAAGAGAGGGAGGCGCAATCTGCAAATCTGTCGGTGTGATGATCAAGATGTGAACACCATCGCGGCAAACGATCCCGTTCATACCGCCAGGGCTGACTCCTTATCCCTGCCGCAGCAACCATTTAGCCGTAGCCGTCGGCAT
>DATABQ010000023.1:0-7830 GCA_036259495.1 Longimicrobiales bacterium
TGAGCGGATTGTACTTCCGAGGCAAGCACGCATATGCCGGCGCATTCGCGAGTCCGCCCGAGGGCGTTGCGGGATCGTACGTCATCACGACAAACCGCGGCCTGCTCCATCCCGCGGAGCCGGTGACCGCCGATGACCTGCGCGCGTTCGGCACCGTGCCCATAGATCTCGCCGATCGGCGATACCGTGAGCCACTCGTCCGTGATACGCGGCAGCTTGCCGAATCGCTGCCGGATGGTGCGACCGTCGTGTTACTGGGCAGTATCGCGTCCGGCAAGTACATCGACGTCCTGCTCGAGATCCTCGGCGATCGCCTGCGCTTCCCGGCGGAGTTCGTCGGTCGCGGCGACATGAGCCGCGGCGGGCTGCTCCTCCGCTGCGTCGACACGGCCGAAGAGCTCGAGTACGTCCCCGTAAGCGGCACGCCGCGCCGCGGTGCGCGGCCGCCAAAGCTGGAGCCGAGACGATGAGCGCGCAACCGGGCAGGTCGTCGATACCAGCAGCGAAAAGCGGTGATATCACGCTCGATGTAAACGGTCGCGAGGTGCGCCTCACGAATCTCGAGAAGGTGTTCTGGCCGGACTCCGGTGTGACGAAGGGTGATCTCATCCAGTACTACGCCGAGATTGCGCCGGCGCTGCTGCCGCACCTCACCGGCCGGGCAATGGTGATGAAGCGCTATCCGCACGGCATCGATGGAAAGTTCTTCTTCATGAAGCGCGCGCCCGAGCCGCGGCCCGACTGGATAGAGACCTGTGCCATCGAACACGGGTCGGGCAGCGTCATTCACTTTCCAATCATTCAGGACGCGGCCGCGCTGCTGTGGGTGATCAATCTCGGCTGCATCGATCTGAATCCGTGGTATGCACGATGTGACGAAGTGAACCGTCCGGACTTCCTGCATTTCGATCTGGACCCCGTCCCGAACGCATCATGGGAGCGGGTGGTCGAAAGCGCGCTGCTCATGCGCGATGCGCTTGTCGCGCTGAACATGCCTGTGTACGCGAAGACGACCGGCTCCAGGGGCATCCACATGTACGTGCCGATCGTGCGCGGGCCGACGCAGAAGCAGGTGTGGACGTTCGCGAAGCAGCTCGCACGGACGCTCGAGTCGCACGCGCCGCACCTGGTCACGGCCGAGTATCGCATCGCGAACCGTCCCGCCGACCGCGTGCTCGTCGACTACAACCAGAACGCGTGGGGCCGCACTCTCGCGTCCGTCTATTCAGTGCGCCCCCGACCCGGAGCGACAGTCTCCGCGCCCGTCACATTCGCAGAGCTCGAGGCCGGGGCGCACATAGAGGATTTCAACCTGTTCAACGTGCCCGCGCGCGTCGCCGAGCACGGCGATCTCTGGGCAGGCGTGCTCGATTCCGACGGCCGCTTCGATCTGTCAGCCTATGTGTGAGCCACGCGCGATGACATCGTGCCGATCCATTCACCGACAGAACGCAGGTGCACCGTGAGCGCTGCGCCGGACCTCCCCATCCCGCTGTCGTTCGCGCCCATGGAAGCGGAAACGGCCGATGAGCTGCCGGAAGATGACGGCTGGGCGTACGAGCCGAAATGGGACGGATTCCGCTGCCTGGCGTTCCGCGACGGCGATGCGATCGAGCTGCGCTCCAAGGCCAACAAGCCGCTCGCGCGGTATTTCCCCGATGTCACGGCTGCACTCGGGAGACTGGGCGCGACCCGCTTCGTGCTCGATGGCGAGATCGTCATCCCGTTCGAGGACCGCCTGTCCTTCGAGCAGCTGCTGATGCGGATTCATCCGGCCGCCAGCCGGGTGCAGAAGCTCGCTGCTGCGACACCGGCCGTCTTCGTCGCGTTCGACATGCTGCTGTCGAATCGCGGCGACTCACTCGTGGAGCGCACACTCGCTGAGCGTCGCTCGCGCCTGGAGAGCTTCGCGGAGCGATACTTCACAGCTGATGTGCGACTGTCGCCGCAGTCGACGGACGTCGAGCAGGCGCGGCGCTGGCTGCACGGCGGCGCAGACGGGCTGGACGGCGTGATGGCGAAGCGTCTCGATCAGCCGTACTGCTCCGGTGAGCGCTCGGCGATGGCCAAGATCAAACGGATGCGGACGGCCGACTGCGTCGTGGGCGGCTTCCGCTATGCATCGAAGGGGAACGTCGTCGGCTCACTGCTCCTCGGCCTCTACGATGACGACGGATTGCTGCATCACGTCGGCTACACGTCGAGTTTCCGTGGTGATGAGCGGGAAGCACTCACGCCCGAGCTCCAGCGCATCTCAGGAGGGAAGGGGTTCACCGGCCGTGCACCCGGAGGACCGAGCCGCTGGAGCACCCGTCGTTCGGATGAATGGGTGCCGCTGGAGCCGCGGCTGATTGCTGAAGTGCGCTACGACCACTTCAGCGAAGGACGCTTCCGGCACGGCACGCGGTTCGAGCGGTGGCGTCCCGACAAGGACGTCGCGCAGTGCACGTTCGATCAGATCGCGAAAGAGGGCCGATCGACCCTGGCGCTGCTGAGGGAGAGCTGAGCCTCAGCGCGCGCCGTATTCGCCGGCGCGGTGCTCGTCGGCGGGACGTGCCCAGCGGCGTGCTCGTCGGCGGACGTGCCCCGCGGCATGCTCGTCAGGGGGAGCTGCTCAACGGGCGTGCTCGTCAGCGGGCGTGCTCATCCCGCTGCGCCTGCACCTCTGCCTCCTGTGCGTTGGCGATATCTCTTTCATCGGCCAGGCGATGCTCGATGCGCTGCCAGGCGTCGCGTGCGGCAAGTTTCGCGTCGCTCCACCCGAGCCGTGACTCCCCGCGGTTCTCCCGCCAACCCCGCTCGAGATCGCGTTCGACCTCATCCCAGCGTCGTCCCATCAGACGCGTGCGCGACTCCCACCCGTAACGATACGCAGGCCGGTAGTGGTCGTAGCTGAGCGTCTCATCAGCGTATGGCCGCTTGCGGAAGTTGTCGCGCCAGTATGCATCCTCGTCGGTCGGGTTCAGGCGTTCAGCCGCCGTGCTGCCCGCAGCACCACCCGTGACTGCACCGACGGCTCCGCCGATCGCCGCGCCGACCGGACCGCCGACCGCGCCGCCGAGCACCGCCCCCGTCACTGCACCGCTCGCAGCCCCCGCACCCGTTCCGAGCGGGTGTGCACCCGGTTCACCGGTGATCGGGTCGGGATTGAGATCACCGCCTCGTTCCGTATGCAGAACGTTCTCATTCCCGTCTTGCCTGCGCTGCGCCATTGCGATCCTCCTGCGGGGTAGCCGCTGCTGTGGTATGCGGTCCGATCGGCGTGCAAGCTTCAAGCCATGTACAGACCCCTGCCGATTGCCCCGCGGAGCGGCCGCCGCTTATATTCCGGAGTGTGCAGCCGGGACTGCAACGCATTCTGGTGCAATGTCTTTCCATAACGCAGGAGCTGCCCGTGGCGGGGCACAGCAAATGGGCGCAGATCAAGCGCAAGAAGGCCGTCAATGACAACAAGCGCGGCCAGCATTTCACGAAACTGATTCGTGAGATCACGGTCGCCGCGCGCTCCGGCGGCGGTGATCCGGGCATGAATCCGCGGCTCCGTCTCGCGGTCGACACTGCCAAGGCCGGCAATATGCCCGCGGAGAACATCGACCGCGCGATCAAGAAGGGCACGGGCGAGCTCGAGGGCGTCGATTACCAGGAAGTCTCCTATGAAGGTTACGGCCCCGCGGGTGTAGCGATTTACATCGAGACACTCACCGACAATGCGAACCGCACCGTGTCCGATGTCAGGTACGTGCTCAGCCGCAATGATGGCAGCATGGGGACCAGCGGTTCGGTCGCATGGCAATTCGAGCGCAAAGGTCAGATCTACGTCGATGCGACGCGTTACGATGAGGATTCCACGATGCTCGCCGCACTCGAGGCGGGCGCAGAGGATCTGCGTCGCGAGGACGACGTGTACGTCGTGACGACGGAGCTCACATCCTTTACCAGTGTGCAGGAAGGACTCCGGAAGGCCGGCGTCGAATTCGACGACGCCGAGCTCGCGATGGTAGCGACGAACACCGTCAGTGTCAGCGGTACCGAAGCGCAGAAGCTGCTCAAGCTGCTGGATGCGCTGGATGACCTCGATGACGTGCAGAAGGTCCACACGAATGCAGATATCGACGCAGCGGCATTTGCAGAGGCCGACGCGTGATCGTTATCGGCGTTGACCCCGGCGCAGGGACGACGGGATACGGCGTCGTTGCCCGTGCGGGCGGCGGCGCCGTTTCGCTGATCGAGTGCGGCGTCGTTCGCACTGACGCCGGTACACCGTTGCCGGACCGACTGCGCCAGATCTATGACGGCCTGGGTGAAGTGCTGGCACGCCATGACGTCGATGCGATGGCGGTCGAAGGTGTATTCTATGCCAAGAACGCGCGCACGAGCATCATCCTCGGCCACGCCCGCGGCGCGATCCTTCTGGCCGCGACCCTGCGCGATCTGCCCGTGTTCGAGTATGCACCTGCGGAAGTGAAGAACGCCGTGGTCGGGACCGGTCGCGCGACGAAGGAGCAGGTCCAGTTCATGGTGCAGCGCGCGCTCAGGCTGCGCACGCCCCCGTCACCCGCCGATGCGGCCGATGGTGTCGCAGTGGCACTGTGCCACTGCAGCGTCGGATTCATCACCCAGCGCATCACGGCGGTCCTGCCTTGAGGCCTGCGTGATCAGCCGCCTTCGTGGTGTACTGCTGCGCCGGGCGATCGGCGTGGTGGAGGTGATGACGGAGGGCGGTGTGGCTTACGAGGTACAGATCCCGCTCACAGTGTTCGAGCGGCTGCCGAAGGAAGGACAGGCCGTGGAGCTGCGCACGTACCAGGTGGTACGTGAGGACGCAGTCGAGCTGTTCGGCTTCATCGATGATGCCGAGCGCGCCGTGTTCGGCCGGCTCCTCACCGCTTCCGGCGTCGGTCCGCGTCTCGCCGTCAGCATCCTGTCGACCATGTCGCCGGAGCGAGTGGTTCGCGCGATCGTGAACCGCGATATCGCGGCGCTCCGGCAGATCCCGGGGCTGGGGACGAAGAAGGCCGAGCGGCTTGCGCTCGAGCTGGCGGATCGGCTGGACGACATCGCGATCACGGCCGCCGCCGCAGGCCGGACCGGTGCGCCGGGATTCGAGGAAGCCGTTCACGCGCTGGTCGCGCTGGGCTACTCGAATGCCGACGCGGCGTCCGCCGTCCGGAAGGTGATCGACGAGCAGGGCGCGCTGCCTGCCATCGACCTGATCAAGGCAGCACTGGCGGCGATCAAAAAGTAGGACACCGGACGCGGAACCCATTCTGCAGAATGGCCCATTCCAGCATGGCCCGGCCCCGACGGATCAGTCCCGCAACGCCCGGATCAGCTCGTCCTTCGACATCTTGCTGCGACCCTCGACGTTGCGGTCCTTCGCGATGTTGTACAGCTCGTCTCGCGTACGGCTCTCGTAACCCTTGGTCGGATTCCCGGTGCCCTGCGTCGTTTTGTTGGGCGTCCGGCCCTCCTCTCGACGTCCCTTGTTCACCGTGCGTGCAGCGATCTCCTCGGCGCGGTCCTCGTCCATGCCGCGTTCCTCGCTGCTCTCCTTGATGTGCTCGTACTTCCGCTCGTCCTTGTTGCTCCAGCTGCTGGGCATGTGCATCTCCTCGATTCGGGTAGCTGATCCGACGGCTCCCGGAGGTGCAAGAACGGGGCGAGAAAAGCAGGACTGTCGGGGACGGGGAAATGTCTGGGTGAGCCGTTCTGCAGAATGGGTTCCGCGTCCGGGGTGGCGTCCGGGGTGGCGTCCGGGGTGGCGTCCGGGTGGCGTCCGGGTAGTGGTCCGGGCAGGCGTCCGGTAGCCCTACCACACCCGCGCGGAAACGATCGACACCGATCCCGCACGCACGCGCACCCGATCGATGTCCACAGTCCGGGCACCCACGCTCGCCTGGAGCTGGTGCTCGCCAGGCGGGAGCTGCACGCGTGCAATCGAGATGCCGGCAGGCAGCAGGTGCCACGATCGCGTGTCGGCGCGTTCGAGCAGTACGCTCCCGATGTTGCCGAGCAGACCGATGATCGCCCCGGCCGTCTCGTTCTTCTCCTCGATCTTCTTCTCGGCGCCCTTCGCGATCGCGAGCTTGGCCGCGCCGCGCGCAACGGTGCGCGCGACGACGAGGGCGCGCTCCGCCTGGAAGTCGGAGACCACGCCGCGCGACACATTTGCGAGTCCGACGAACGTGGTCGTGTCAGCGGTGCCGATCAGCCGCGCGTCCGTCGCAGGCCGGGAATCGGATCGGTAGACCGGCCAGGCGACCTTCAGCAGGTACGGCAGCTCGTCGATCTCGGGCTCTTCTTCCTTGCACACTTCCTTCCGCCCGGCGCTCCCGTTCCCGTCCGTCGCATTCGAGCTCTCCTCGACAGTCCTGCACACGACCTTCGCACGCCGACGCGGAACCAATGACGGATCCGAGGGCGGTGGCACGAACAACGTCGCCGGGCGATAGTCGCGATACGAGTCATCGAACCCGAACGGCTGCCGCGATGCCTCGGCGAGGGTGCGCGCGGCGACGAAGCCGAGTGCGCTGGCGCGCTCGTCGCTTTCGCCGTTCGCGATGAGGTCGACTTCCTGCGGCAGCAGCATGACTGAGAGGCCCTGCTCGACACGATGTGCGACGAATCCCTGCTCGAGTATGACGACCACGCTGCCGGTGCTGTCCACGCTGCGGTCAACCGGAATCGCGAGCGCCGAATCGAGCGCCACCGCGTTCCGGTACGCGACCCTGCTGTCGTTCCAGTCGCCGTGAGCTTCGAAGATCGCACCTGTGACATAGCGCAGTGTCGCCTCCAGCCGGGGGTCGAGCGGCTCTGCGTCGTCGCCGTAAAGCTGCAGCAGCATGCTCAGGCGTCGCGCCTCGACCGCAGCACCTTCGACATCGCCCATTCGCAGGCGTGCGAGCGCGGCGTAGTAGGGAATCATGAGGCGCTCGGTGCGACCCGGCTCGTAGGGCAGGATCCGGTCGTTGGAGACGAGCGACAGTGCGGATCGCGACACGCTCTTCGTGATGCGATCGTCGGCGAGGGTGCCGGCGATGTCGAGCAGATGCGCGCTCTCCTCGTAGTCGCCCGCGTAGTAGGCGATCACGCCCTCATAGAGAACGCGCAGTACTTCGTCATCGGGGAGGTTGTTCGCGCTGCCTCTCCCGGCGAGTGAAAGCTCCGCCTGCCCGGACGCGAGCATGTGCCGGATTCGGGCTTCACTCGAGGCCAGCCCATTGGGCGCGAGATCGTAGGACCCGAAGAGGCGCGCGCACCCGGTGCTGCTGAGCAGCAGCAGCCCGGTGAGCAGAAGCCGCGCGCCGAGTGCGCCGCGCCTGTTCATGATGTCAGCGCGTCTGACGCTCCAGGACGATCACCCGCTCGCGCGCATGCGCAATCGCATCCGCCAGGTGTCCGTACGCCTCTCCTGTCGCCTGGATCTTCTCGATCTCCAGACGATGCAGGAAGAGCTGGTAGCGCATGAGCGCCTCGATCGGACGGAGCTGCTGATCGAGCACGGTCGCAATGCGGTAGTCGATTTCCGCGTCCGCCGGACGCAGCACCTGAGCGCGGTCATACCGGTTCAGCGCCATGTCGAACTCGCCGCGTGCGATGTAATCGTCACCCTCGCGCAGCAGCATGTCCGCAAGCGCGCTCGCGCGGCCGGCCGTTGTTGCCTCCGCGGGGTTCGAGACGACGCGCACGCCCTGTGATTCGTTGTAGCTGTAGGACGCCACACGGCCGTTGCGCAGCTGAACCATTGCGACCTCGCCCATTGCGTCGCGTGGAGCTGTGGATCGCGAGGCCGGCACCATCACTGATGCTTCGCCGGCATCGCGCGTGGAC
>DATABQ010000024.1:0-2063 GCA_036259495.1 Longimicrobiales bacterium
GGGCCCGCGTGCATCGCAGTACCTCGTGCTCGGGGCGAAGGCGCGCGCCGCTCTGGCGGGACGCGGCATGCCTGACCTAGAGGATGTGCGGGCGGTGGCACCGGCGGTACTGCGACATCGGGTCGTCGCGAGCTTCGAGGCGGAGGCGGATTCACGCACGGCGGGCGACATCGTCGATGAGCTCATTCAAATGAGTCGGAAATGGACGTAGGTCGAAGTACCGAGCCTCCCTTATGCAGATGTGAGCCGCCATGGTGATGCTCGGCATCGCCCTCGCCGCGGCCATCGTACTGTCGGCCGTTTTCAGTGCAGCGGAACTGGCGGTTTTCCTCCCCGGCGAAGGGCGCATCCGTTCACTGGCCGACGAGGGCGCTGCCGGAGCGGCTGCGCTCGTGCAGCTCCGCTCGAAGCCGGAACGGACGCTCGTTCTCCTGCGTCTGGTCGATGCGATGAGCGATGTGAGCGCCGGCGCTCTCGCTGCCTACATCGCATTCCTCCAATGGGAGCTTCTCGGACTCGCGCTCGCGATCGGCGGGGCGTCACTGCTCGTCCTCTATTTCGGTGAGCTGATACCGCTCGGTGTGGCGGCGAATCACGGCATTCGGATCGCGCTGGCGATTGCACCCGTACTGCTCGTTCTGACGCGGGTGCTGAGCCCGCTGCTGGTGCTGCTGTCCCGACTCTCGCGTGTGCGGCCCGAGCGGCGCCAGACCGTATCGGCGATCACGGAGACGGAGATCCGTCAGTTGACGGCACTGGGTCACACGGAAGGCGAGATCGAGGAGCATGAACGCGAGCTGATCGAGCGCGCGTTCCGTCTCGACGACACGAAGACGTGGGAGATCATGATCCCGCGCGTCGACATCTTCGCGTGGCCCGACACCAGGCGGCTCGCCGACATCGTTTCGGAGCTGGGTACGGTTCGTTATTCGCGCGTGCCCGTCTACGGCACATCGATCGACGATATCACCGGTGTTCTCTACCTGCGCGACGTGTATCAGGCACTGATCTCCGGCCAGCGGGATGTAGAGCTTCGGGCGCTCGCGCGCGAGCCGCTCGTGGTGCCGGGATCACTGCCGCTCTCGAGGCTGCTGCGCGATTTCCAGAACCGCCGCATCCACATGGCCGTCGTCGTCGATGAGTACGGCGGCACGGACGGTGTGGTGACGCTCGAGGATGTGCTGGAGGAGCTCGTCGGAGAGATCGTCGACGAGACCGACGTCGATGAGGACGCGATCACTCGTGTATCACGCAACGAGATCCTGGCGTCGGGCGATGCGGACCTGCGCGAGATCAACCATTTCTTCAACACTGCCCTGCCCCAGCTCGAGCATCGCTCGCTGAACGGCTATCTGCTCGAGGAGCTCGGGCGTGTGCCCCAGCCCGGCGAGCAGGTCGAAAGGGAGAAGATCCTGATCGAAGTCATGGAAGCGACCGAGACACAGGTCACGCGTGCGAGACTGCGGCGGCTCGGCTCCCCGATGGAGCTCCCCGCGCCGGGTAAGACGGCCGCACAGCCATGGTCCTGACGTATCGCGGGAAGAGCCCGCGTATTCATCCCACGGCGTTCGTAGCACCCACCGCCGTGCTGATCGGCGATGTGGAGGTCGGCGCGGAATCATCCATATGGTTCGGCGCCGTTCTGCGTGGTGATCATGAGACTCACGGCATTCGGGTCGGCGACCGCACGAGCATCCAGGACAACTGCGTACTGCACGTGAGCGCGCGCGGTCCTACCATCGTCGGTAACGATGTCACGGTAGGCCACGGCGCGGTGTTCGAGAGTTGTGAGATACGGCGCGGCTGCCTCATCGGAATGAATGCCGTGATCCTGCACGGCGCCGTCATCGACGAGCACGCACTCGTCGCCGCCATGAGTGTGGTGCCCGAGGGCATGCACGTGCCGCCGAACACACTCGTGGCCGGGGTGCCCGCGCGCATCCGGAAGGCGCTCACGGGCGAGTCCGCAGGATGGGTGCGCAACAGCGCACAGCACTACGTGGAGCTGAGCCGCTCCTACCTGGACGAAGGACTGGGTCATCCTCCCGGTCAGACCACAGCGT
>DATABQ010000025.1:0-1528 GCA_036259495.1 Longimicrobiales bacterium
GCCATGACTGCACTGTCGCCTTCCATCACACCCATGCGGCCGGTCGGCCAGGTCAAGATGAAGTCGGGATCGAAGCCCTGCCCTCCCATCGCGTAGTAGCCGGCGCCGGACGCGTGATTGATGGTCAGCACGATCTTGGGAACCGTGGCGGTCGCCATCGCTTCGACGAAGCGTGCGCCCGCGCGGATGATGCCGGAGTGCTCCGCCTCGGTACCGACCATGAAGCCGCTCACGTCCTGAATGAACAGCAGCGGCGTGCGATGGCGGTTCATCGTATCGATGAAGTACGCCGCCTTCTCCGCACTGTCGGAGTAAATGATGCCGCCGAAGCGCGGGGCGCCGCCCGCGGGATCCTTCACCATGCCGCGCGCGTTCGCGAGGATGCCGACCGGCAGGCCGCAGATGCGTGCGGTACCGCAGATCAGCTCGGGCGCGAAGTCCTGCTGGAACTCGTCGAGCTCGCCGTCGTCGATCAGAGCTGCGAGCAGGTCGTGCATCTCGTACGGCTGGCGATGATTGTCGGGGATGAGCTCGTACAGCGCATCGGCGCCGGCACCATCCGTCATCGCACCGCGATCCAAGCGGTATCCGGCCGGCCGCGCATACGGCAGCTCGCCGATCAGCTCGCGCAGTCGCGCAAGGCACGCACGATCGTCCTTCATGTGATAGTGCGCGACGCCGGAGATCGCGTTGTGCGTCCACGCGCCACCCAGCTCCTCGCCTGCCACCGTCTGGCCCGTCGCACCCTTCACGAGGTTCGGTCCGCCGAGCCCCATGAAGCTCGTGCCCTCGACCATGAGGATGACGTCGGAGAGCGCGGGCAGGTACGCCCCGCCGGCTATGCACTGCCCCATCACGGCCGCGAGCTGCGGCACGTGCAGGTAGCGTCGCATGATCGAGTTGTAGTAGAAGATGCGGCTGGCGCCGTACTGTCCGGGGAACACGCCGCCCTGGTACGGCAGGTTGACGCCGGCGGAATCGACGAGGTAGACGATCGGCACGCGGCAGCGCATCGCGACTTCCTGCGCGCGCAGCATCTTCGTGATCGTCTCCGGCCACCACGATCCGGCTTTCACCGTCGCATCGTTCGCGACGATGACGACGGGCCGGTCGTGGATCCAGCCGATTCCCGTGACGACGCCGGCGCCGGGCGCCTGACCTTCATACTGGTCGTGAGCGACGAGGAGGCCGATCTCCATCAGCGAAGTGCGGGGATCGAGCAGCACAGACAGGGTAAGCTCACCGCACGCGAGCGCATCGCACTGCTGCTCGATCCGCGCACTTCGTTCGCCGAGATCGGCCTGCTCGTCGCGTACGACCGGTACGAGGGGCAGGCACCCGCAGCCGGCGTCGTCACCGGGCTCGGCCAGGTGTGCGGCCGCCCGATCGTGGTGATCGCGAACGACGCCACGGTGAAGGCCGGCTCCTGGTGGCCGGAGACGATCACGAAGATGCTGCGGGCGCAGGAGATCGCGATGCGCAGCCGCGTGCCGATCGTCTACCTGGTCGACTCCGCGGGCGTGAACCT
>DATABQ010000026.1:0-1665 GCA_036259495.1 Longimicrobiales bacterium
CCGGATCCACACCACCCTCCGGCAGGTCATCCGCGCGCACGATCTCGACATTCTGCCGTGCCGCGAGCGAGAGGTACATCAGCTGGTTGGAAATGTAATCGTTGCGCGTGGTGAGTATGATATCGCCCGGGCTGAAGTCGAATGCGGAGAGTGCCTGCGCGAACGCGACGGTGGCATTCTCGACCATCGCGATGTTGCGGGAGGCGGCGCCCACCAGCCGTGCGACATCATCGTACGCGACTGCGACGTCCGTCCGCGCGGCATCCGCCGCCTCGTAGCCGCCCAGCTCGACTTCGAGCTGAATGTGGCCCGTGATGGCGTCGATGACGGGTCGCGGCATCAGCGCGGCCCCCGCATTGTTGAGATGGATGCGTCCGCCGACGGCTGCGGGCGTGTCCATGCGCCAGGGCGCAGGATCGAAGGTCATGGCTGTGGGTACCGGAGCGGCGTAATTACAAGCAGCGTGAGGCGATAACATTGGGAGCGAATGCATGAATGGAAAGGTCGGCCGGGATGGATTCGATGTGCGGCCGTTCCGCCCCGCGCGGCTGCTCAGGAACGCGCATGCACAGACGATCGGCGGCAGATTCCTGCGTCGTGCCGAACCGCCGCTGTTCGAGCGCGAACGGATCGACCTTCCCGATGGCGATTTCGTCGATCTCGATCACGTGATCGCATCGACTCTGACCGACGACTCGCCCGTGGTGCTGCTGATGCACGGGCTGGAAGGGTCGGCGCGACGAGGATACGCGATCAACACATATCGCGAGCTCGCGAGGCGCGGCGTGCGCGCGGTCGGCCTGAACTTCCGGTCGTGCAGCGGCGAGCCGAACCGGAACGCGCGCTTCTACCATTCCGGCGACACGGCAGACATCGAGCACGTGCTTCGCCTGCTCGCGGAACGGTATCCGGACGTGCCGCGCGGTGCGATCGGGTTCTCGCTCGGCGGGAATGCGATGCTGAAGCTGCTGGGCGAGCTCGGCGAGGATGCAGCGTCGCTCGTGTCGGCCGCCGTGGCGGTTTCGGTGCCGTACGACCTCGGTGCCGGTGCCGACTGGCTCGACCGCTCGCGCTTCGGGCGCATCTACACGTCGCGATTCATCGCGTCACTGATCGCGAAGGCCGAAACGAAGGCGACACAGCTCGGCGACACGTGCGACCTCGATCGCATCCGGGCAGCGCGCTCGTTCCGCGAATTCGACGGCGCGGCGACGGCGCCGATCCACGGGTTCGCCGATGCGGACGACTACTACACGCGCTCCAGCTCGATTCACTACCTGCATGCGATCCGGGTCCCGACGCTGCTCCTGCACGCGGCCGACGACCCGTTCCTGCCGGCGGAGTGCTTTCCGCACGAGCAGGTGACGCAGAACCCGTGGCTGGAGGCGGTCGTGACGGATGCCGGTGGTCATGTCGGTTTCATCGAGGGGACGCCGTGGAAGCCGCGGTTCTGGGCGGAAGAGGAGGCGGCGGGATTTCTGGCGCGGGTGCTCCGCCAGCATATCAGACGCGGAACCCATTCTGCAGAATGGCCCCGCGCGCCATGCAGATGCCCGGCATCACCGCTCCTTTCTGCGGGATCGGATCAGCTGTCGTCACGGTGCGGCCCCACCGGCGCCTGGCTGACGCGGGCCGTTCCGCCGGGTCGCGCCAATGACTCAACGG
>DATABQ010000027.1:0-16930 GCA_036259495.1 Longimicrobiales bacterium
GCACCGCCGATGCGACCATCGTCGGCGTGATGCCGGAGGGCTTCGGCTTTCCAGTGAACGAGCGCATATGGGCGCCGCTGCGGGCGGACGGATCGTTGCTCGAGCCGCGCACGGGCCCGGGCGTCTCGATCTTCGGGCGGCTTGCGCCCGGCGCGTCGATCGAAACGGCGCAGGCGGAGCTCTCGGCAATCGGAGCGCGCATGGCGGCCGACAATCCGGCGACGCACCAGAACCTGAGGCCGCGCGTCACGGGGTACGCGGAGCCAGTCTTCGAAGGCCAGCAGGCGATGCTGATCCTGACGATGCTGTCGGTCATTGCGGGCATCTTCCTCGCGCTGCTCACGATCGTCTGCATGAACGTGGCTACGCTCGTGTTCGCGCGCACGGCGACGCGCGGCTGGGAGATCACGGTGAGGAATGCGCTGGGTGCCAGCCGAAGCCGTATCATCACGCAGTTGTTCATCGAGGCTCTCGTTCTGACCGGTCTGGCTGCGCTGCTGGGACTCGTCGTCGCGAGGTTCGCGCTCGGTTATGGACTCGGCCTGGTCGGCGGCAGCGATGCGCTGCCGTTCTGGATCGACGACGGGCTGTCATGGACGACGATCCTCTACACAGCGCTGCTTGCGCTGTTCGGCGCCGTGATCGTGGGCATTCTGCCCGCGCTGCGTGCCACTCGAGTGAACGTGCAGGATGCGCTTCGCCACGCAGGTGCGTCACGCTCCGGACTGAAGTTCGGCGGGTTCTGGACGACGGTGATCGTGGTACAGGTCGCGATCACGGTTGCGCTCATCCCGCTCGCAGCCGCGGGCGTATTCGAGTCCAACCGGTTCATGCAGCGAGCCGAAGGCATCGGTGCGGAGAGGTACCTGACCGCGAGCGTCGGGATCGATCGGGAAGACCACGCAATGGACTCGGCGGCGTTCGCCGGCCGCGCACGCGGCAGCTTCGATGAGCTGGAGCGGCGGCTGCTCGCGGAACCCGGCGTCGAACAGGTCACATTCGCCGACCGGCTTCCGGTCATGGACCAGTTCAAGTATCAGATCGAGGTCGACGAGGGCGCTGGCGCTCCTGCGAACACGCTGCGCACGAGCACACTGGTTCAGGTCTCGCGCGGCTTCTTTCCGACATTCGGTACGTCGGTCATTGCCGGCCGTGACTTCGCGCCGATCGACTACGAGCACGGTCGCGCAATGATCGTGAATGAGTCGTTCGCACGCCACGTGTTCGGCGGCCGCAACGTACTCGGTCAGCGTGTTCGCGTCGTCGGCGGTGAGGTCGACAGCGTCGTCGGTGAGGAGTGGTATGAGATCGTGGGGATGGTGGAGGACTTCGGCTGGCAGCTGCCCCTGCCGCACGAGCAGTCGGCGATGTATGTTCCGCGCCTCCCGTCAGCGGCCGCGGGACTCAACCTCGCCGTGCGCGTCCGCGACCCCTCGGTGTTCGCAGAGCGCCTGCGGACGATTGCAGCCGATGTCGACCCGACCATTCGGCTTACCGAGGTCCAGCCGCTCACGTACGTCGGCGGCGGGGAGGCGAAGATGAACTGGGCGCTCACCTCCGTCGCGTTCCTGGTTGGGTTCATCGTCCTGCTGCTGTCGGCGACGGGCATCCATTCGCTGATGTCGTTCACGGTCGCGCGACGGACGCGCGAGATCGGCATCCGCGCCGCGCTCGGCGCGCAGCCGGGACGGATCGTTGCCGGCGTCTTCTCGCGCGCTTTCCTCCAGATCAGCGCAGGCATACTGGCGGGAACGGCTCTGGCCGCGCTGCTCGGCCTCCAGTCAGCGCAGGAGGTGATGCTTCTCCTCGCAGCAGACGCCATAATGCTCGTCGTGGGGCTGACGGCGTGCGCGGTGCCGCTCAGGCGCGCGCTTCGAATCGAGCCAACGGAAGCGCTGAGGGCAGAAGGCTGACACCGGCGCACGCACAGGAGTACGCTGCATCGCATGCTGCCGAATCACGCAATGCTGCGAAGCCGATCGACGCGGACGTTCGTCGTCTGCATCCACGACGCCACTCCCGCCTACGCGCGTGAGACACGGATACTGCTGCGCGACCTCGCACCGCTCGTGGGGCGGCGGATCTCGCTGGGCGTCGTGCCCGACTGGCACGGCGCGTGGCCGCTGGCATCGCATCCGGACTACTGCCGGCTGGTGCAGGAGAGATCCCAAGAGCTTCTCCTGCACGGGTACCACCACCGGCGCGCACGCGGCTACGGCCCGGCATCGTGGCTGGCCGAACGCAGCGATGAGATGAACGGCCTCGATCGCGGTCAAACGCTGCGCACGCTCGAACGGGGTCAGCGCGTGTTCAGCGACGTGTTCGGTGAAGATGCGCGCGGCTTCCTCGCACCCGCCTGGCAGCCGGGACACGTGCACTCCGTCAGTGCGCATGAGCTCGGTCTGGACCACGTCATCGGCTTCTTGTCGCTTCGATCATGCACCGGCCGTAGAATTCCTCTGGCCACCTGGACCTGGGACTGTGGCCGCTGGGGCTGGCTCGGGCACGTTGGCCACGGCATCGGAGCGCTGCTTCATTCCATCGGCAACCGCATTCCCATCCTCGCCGTTCACCCGAGAGATATCGAGCGCGGTTTCATGCCGGTCCTCATGCGTCTCATCCGCGAGCTGTTGCACGCCGGATACGAACCGGGCACAGTGGCGGGGCTGCTCGAGACCGGAAGCGCCCCGGCCGCAGAACCGTGGCCGCGCAGCGGCTCGCACCGAGATACCGGGGAGAGCCCGCAGTGATGTTGAAGGCCATCCTTGACGCCGTGATGGAGCGGCGCGCCGCTCAGCTCCTGGAGCAGGTGCGTGAATGGCTGCCTGCGCAGGGGCCGGTGCTGGACCTCGGCTCGGGGACCGGCCATTTCGCGGCACGATTGGAGCAGGAGCTCGGACTCGACGTGGTCACCGCGGACCTGAGCGACATGCATGTTACCGGACCGCCGCCCGTACTCGTTGCCGACGGTGTGCTTCCGTTCGAGGCGGAAACGTTCTCGGCAGCGCTGCTGTTCTTCATGCTCGCGTACCCGAAGGATCCGGCCGGCGTGCTGAAGGAAGCGGCACGCGTCAGCCGGGGACCGGTCCTCCTGGTGCAGTCTCTATACTCAGGTCGGCTCGGTCATGCGTGGCACCGTGGCCGGGAGTTCGTCTGGACGATCGTGGCATTTCATGTTTCGAAGCTCGTCGGCTACGTACCACGGGAGGCGGAGTTCACGATGCACACGCGTCGCTTCTACACCGCCCGGGAGCTCCAGCGCGCAGTCGCCGCGGCCGGGCTGCGCATCCGCGGCCGACGGGAGCGGCCGGTACTGCCGGGTGGCGCCCTGGTCGTCGCCGCATGGGCCCTGGAGGGTGATGTCTGACAAGCTCCTCTCCTTCGTGATCCCTGCGCGCAACGAGGAGGCGCTGATCGGCGAGACGCTGGAGGCGATACTCGCGAGCGTGGCCCGCACTGCCGGCGTACAGCGGAAGGACCTGTGGCTTCCGCACACAACCTTCGAGGTTGTCGTGGCGGATGACGCCAGCGATGATGACACGGCTGGCATCGTGCGCAGGTACGCCGATGATGTCGGCGTGCGACACGTGCCGTGTGTGGGCGGGACATGCGCCGCAGCGCGCAATGCCGGCGCGGCGATCAGCTCCGGCCGCGTGCTGTGCTTCGTCGATGCGGACACGATCGTTCCTGCGAACGCCGTCGATCGCATCCTCGAGCTCCACGAGCAGCGCGGCATGTATGTCGTACTCTACCGGCTGGCATCACGGGAGCGCGGAATGCGCGCATGGCTCTGGTGGAGCTTCTGGGGACTCGCGCGTCACCTCCCGCTGGCACGCGCCAAGTCGATGCCCGCATTCATGAGCTGCAGCCGCGCGCACTTCGAGAGCTATGGACCGTTCGACGCGTCACGCAGCATCGCTGAGGAATGGCCACTGACCGGCGCGGCGTGGCGGTATCATCCCGATCGCTTCCTCTACGACCGGACTCTCACCGCGCGCACATCCAGCCGACGCATGGAGCTCAGGCCGTTCGGCTACGCCCGGACGTTTCTCAAGTGGGCCTCGGCCGTCTTCTTCCCCTGGGCTCGCTCATCGCCCATGGACGGCATCCGGCACAGGACGGAATTCCCATGATGCAGACAAAGACGCTGGGATTGATCCTGGTCGCGGTGGGATTCTCGACCGCGGGGCAGCTCCTCCTGAAATCCGGCGCCCGTCACCTCGCCGGTCTCGCCCGCAGTGACTTTCTGCTCGCGGCGTTCCGTAACGTGCACGTCCTGGCGGGGCTCAGCGCCTGGGCCGCTTCGACCATCTGCTGGCTCTACGTGCTCCGCGTCGCTCCACTCTCGCGCGCCTATGGCATGACCAGCCTCACGTACGTGCTGATCCTCCTCACGAGTGTCGTCTTCCTGGGCGAACACGTTCGTCGTCTGCACGTGTTCGGTACGGTGCTGATCGTGATCGGTATCGCGTGCCTGCTCTACGGCGATTGAGCGCATAGTGCTGGAGCTGGCGGAGCGCGCGTACTTTCGCGTGTGCCTCGCACTGGGGCGGCTGCTCCGATCGGCGCGGTACTCGAACGTGCGGTTCGTCTCGCATGAAGGCGTGGTCCACGTGCACAAGCGCCGTGCCTTATACGCGCCGCTCCTCGTGTGGCTGGGTGATCCGCTCGTACGCATGCTCGATACCGGCGTGCGTGTCCTGCCGCAGCGGGAGTGGGAGGAGCGCGAGCGCCTCATCTATCGCAACCTATACGGCACGTCGATCCGGATCGAGGGCGACAGGACGCTCGTCCTGCCTTGCCTGCCCGGACAGACCCTCGCGAATCTCCTGGAGAAGTCGGAGCTGGAGACATCCGCTCGGAACAGCGCCATCGAGCTGGCAGTCGTCGCACTCGGCGAGTTCCATCGCGCAGGCTTCACTCACGGTGACGCCATGGCCGAGAACGTGATGGTCGACCTCGAGACCGGAGTGGCGCGCTGGTTCGACTTCGAGACCGTTCATGACCCAGGCAGACCGATCGAGTGGCGCCGTGCCGACGACCTGCGAGCGCTGATCGCGACGTGTCTGCTCCGATCTCCGCACGCTGATGTCGCAGAGACCGTCCGGATCGTCCTGGATAGCCGCGCCGGCGAGGAAGCAGTCCGGCTCGTGGCGGTGAGCTTCGCCTCTGCATTTCGGCGCTCTCTCCCCTTTCACCTCGGGCAGGCGCCGCTGTCGTGTCAGGATTACCATGAGCTCGGTCGGCTGCTCGGAGAGCGCTTCCGCCGCCATCGGATGTGAAGCACAAGGAGGATTTGCCGCGCCAGGCGCGGCAAACTTTCCACTTACTCGTCGTCGGCCAATGCGGATGGACGATTCACCGCGTTATGGACCGTGAAAGCTCCATTCGCACCGATCGCGCGCAGCAATTGGTCAGTTGATGCCTGCAGAACCGTCGCCCACGACTGGGACGTTGCGGTCCCGCTACCGCGTCGGCCTTTCAGGCGCTCCAGTCTCCGTCGTGCACGTACGCGTGCACATGCATGTACACGGGGCAGGACGTGATCGTCGCTTGCCGAGAGAGGTGTCGACGTTGCTTAGCCAAAAGGCCGATCGATCGAGCTCGGCTCCGCCGGACACCGGGCCGTGCTATCGTCGACGGGCAGCCGGTTGAGCGCGTTCTCGGCCTGCATGGTCAGCGGGCGCAGCGCCGGATCGCTGCCCTCGAGCAGGGCGAGGAACCTGCGATAGCAGGCTGCTGCGCTGTTCGCGTCGCCGCGCTGTTCCATGATCCCGGCGCGTCGGAGGTACGCAGGCGCGAGATGCACGACATCGTGTGGATAGATCTCCGCGAACCCGGCGTACCAGCCGAGTGCATCCGCATCACGACCCGTCTCCCGCAGCAGCTCGGCGTGCAGGAAGCGCAGCCGGCTGCGGGCATAGAAGGGCGATGTGCGAGCGGATCCGTAGTCGATCATCTCGCGCGACGTCTCGAGCAGCGCGAGCGCATCGCCAGGGCGGCCGGACGCACGCATCAGCTCCGCTCGTATCTCGACCGCAAGCGAGCGCGTGAGGCGCGCGGCGTCGCTGTCGCCATCGCCGCCAGCGAGTAGCGACGCACTCCGTTCGGCTTCGCCCACATCACCCAGACGCGCACTGAGCAGCCCGATCAGATAGATGCGCAGGTCCGGATGAACGTCGGCGTGAACGTTCACCCAGAGATCGGCAGGTCCCGGCACGGCCGCCGCCGGGGCTGCCTGCCAGGCGTGCAGCTGCGCGAGCAGGTCGGCTGTCTCGCGACGGCCGGCGGCGTGCAGCGGGTGTGCGGCGAAGAGTGCGCGATACTCGAGCGCCTGGACAGGGTCGATGCGGGCGAGCTCGCCGAGCTCGGCGTCCGCACTGGCGAGTCGGCCGCGGGCGAAGTGCAGGTGCGCCCGCAGGCCGTGCCCGAGCGCTCGTACCTCGCGCGGTCGGAGACTCCCGACGAGCAGGTCCGCGAAGCGCAACGCGGCTTCGAGATCTTCGGTCGACACTGCCACGCGCCAGACTGCGAGGATGAGCGAGAAGTCATCGGCGAGGGCGAGGTCGGCGAGCACTCGGGTGCGATCTTCGTCAGAGCCGAGCGTGACGGCACGTATCGCACGAATGGACAGGTCGGCATCGCCGCCGACCGACGCCTGGATGCGGCGTGTCAGCGAGTCCAGCTCAGCATGTCGTCCTTCACGCGCACTGACGTAGGCGAGGTGCCAGGTCGCGCTGACGTTGTGCGGCTCGAGCCGCAGCACGTGCTCCCACGCCTGCCGCGATGCCCGGAAGGACCGGCCGTTCCACGGGTTGGCATGGAACAACATCTCGGCGAGCCCGGCCCACGCCTCGACGTCCGCAGGATAGTCCGCGACGACTGCTCGATACAGCCGCTCTGCGCGATCGGGATCGCGATGGGCGGGATACGCGGCGATGAGCATGCGGTCACGCTCGGAGAGCATCCCGCTGTGACGCGTCGCCCGCTCCATGGCGTCCACGGCGACATCGACATTCGCATCCCAGGATGACGCCATGCCGAGCCGGTACCATGCGAGAGCGAACGTCGAATCGTGGCGCGTCGCCTCGCGGAACGCGTCGACTGCGTCGCCGAGGCGCATGGCACGCCAGTGCTGCTCGCCTGTCAGATACGCCTTCAGTGCGGGAATCGACGATGTGGTAAGCGCCGCGATACGCGCCACACGTCCACCGATGCGCTGCACTCGCTCCTCGAGCAGCGCCACCGTGAGACGGTCGACGACGGCGAACAGCGAGTCCGCATCCCCCTCTGCATACGCGCGGCGCGCAGGCGCATCCCCCCGCGCCACATCATAGATCGCTGCGGTGATGCGGAGCCTGCCACCCGCTTCTGCAATGTCGCCCATCACGTAACGCGCCGCGCCGAGCTGCGCAGCAACCTCGCGTCTCTGCCCGGGAGACCGGTCCGTCGCACCGGCCGCCGCCGAGAGCACCGCGCGCGGGTCCACCGTTCGCAGACCCGCGGCGCCGTCCAGATTCGTGCTCAGCAGATCGACCAGACCTTCGCGCAGGTAGCCGTACTCGGCGCTGCCGTGAAGGGTGAAGGGGAAGATCGCGACAGTGGCCGGAGACGCGGGCGGCGTCCGGCGCAGCAACGGAACGATGACAGCGACGAGCGCCGCCGCCGCCAGCGCGAACAGCCCCACTCGGCGGCGCATGCGGCGCCGCGGATGCGTGACTGTTTCCTGCGGCGCCGGCAGATCGCTGCTCGCAGGAACTGCCATGGCATCAGGATCAGCGGGCACAGCAGCCGCCGCCAGCACGTCCGAGCGGACGGCCTGCGGCTGCGGACCCCGCCCGGCAACCATATCGACCGCGCCGGACTCCGCGAGCTCGGACTGGAGAGCGGCGGCCCGCTCGGTGACCTCACGTCCCGGGCGGAGCTCGTACTCGGCTGCGAGAACGCGGCACAGCGCCTCGTACTCGTCGAGTGCGCGCGCCAGTAACTCACGCGCGCCATCCCCGCGAACGGCCGTCAGCAACGACAGCGCCGCGGCCGTCGAGAGCGGATCCGAGCTCAACCAGCGGCGCGCGATCTGCTCGCACTCCTGCCACTCCCCCAACCTGAGCAGCGCCGAACATCGCCGCTCACAGGCCGTGTGAAAGAGCCGGTCCAGCCGCACGCTCTCTCGCTGTACCCACTGCTCGAAACGTGGGCTGCCACCGACGTAGATGGCGTCCAGGAACCGACCGCCGGAAAGGCTGATGGCGCGCTCATCGGCCCCGGCGCCGACAGCCTCCGCCAGCTCGACCGCATCGACACGGAGCGGTGCACCTGCCGACAGCGACACGTCCGAGCGCCGTGCCGTGATCGCGTCCCGGCCGAGGACCCGCCGGAGATGTGAGAGCGCATCGCTCAGGGAGTGGCGCGCGCGCGACTCGACCTGATCACCCCAGAACATTTCGAGCAGCACGTCGCGCGGGACGGGCCGGCGTTCCAGCGCGAGCACGGCCAGGACTGCCAGCTTCCGGCGCTGCCGGTTCAGGCCCGAATCGTTCCCCCCGTCGTCGGACACGAGTGCGAGCCGCCCCAGCGTGATGAGACGGAAGTGATGGCGCATCAACCTGTTGACATTGTTGAGCCGGGATTGATGAGACGCGTGATACTTGGCGCGTGATTCCGCGCCTTGCCCACAGTCCCGTGGACATCGGAGTGCTCACCCAATCATTACGGAGGCGGAAGATGAATTCAAGCCTGATGAAGAGGTCCTGTCTGTGTACGCTCGCGCTGCTCCTGTTCGCTGCACTGCCGGCACAGGCGCAGATCGGCGGCATCGGCCGGCGCGCCATGGGGGCGGCCGAAAAGGCCCTGAAGGGTGAGGAGAAGCAGGAAAAGGTCGTCTACAACGAGCACGTCCTGGAGATGACTCCTGAGGTGGTGGACCGGCTCGGCAAGGCGCTCGCGGCGGAAGACGCGAAGCGGCGTGAGATCTTGCGGCTGGCCGCCGCCGTACGCACACCGGAGGCGCACGAGCAGTGCACCATGGAAGTGGTGATGAGCCCCGAGGGCCAGTCCGCCATGGAGGAGATGAACGCGAAGGCAATGGCACGGGTGGAGAAGCCGGGGGACCGTGCCGCGATGGACGCTCATCTGAAGGCGCAGGAAGCGTACATGAAGCTCGTGCGCGACCGGTGCGGCCCGGATCCCGACGAGTTCGAGTCCGAACGGCGTGACATGCAGAGCCGTCTGCCGAAGATGGGCGAGGAGGCGGGCGGCTTCACGCCAACCCAGTACGCTGTGTTGAAGGAGCGGATCACGCCGCTGTGCGCGATCGCGCAGACGGCCGGTGACGGCGAGGTCCGCATTCCCGGCGATGGCAGGAACATCTTCTGGGTGTACTCGGCCGTGGAGGTCGAGACGATCGTTCCGCGATGTGCGGAGCTGAGCGGACTCATCGCCGCGGCGAAGTGAAGGCAGTGCGGCTGCTGGTAACGCTGCTGGTGCTCGCACCGGGGCTGCTCCAGGCGCAGGCGCTGCCGCAGACGTCGCTGGCAGTGCAGCATGATGGCGCATGGCACACCTGGTGGGTGTCTTCGCATGCGCCGGCGGAATGGCGCGCGGCGCTGCCTGAGCTTTCCCGGGCAGTCGAGTGGCGCAGGACGGGCACGGGAATCGACGTCGCGGAGCTGGCACTCTCCGGCGACGGCACGGCGTGGCGGCTCGATGTGGTGCTCGTGCGCATCGATCCGCGCCATGTGCGGCTGAAGCTGGAGGAGGCGGTGCGGGATGCCGGCATGCGCGGCGCCTGGACGGTGGACTCCCTGCCCGCCGACGCCGCGCTCGCGCTGAACGCCGGCCAGTTCACCGGTGCGGTGCCGTGGGGCTGGCTGGTGCGTGGCGGACGCGAGGTGAAGGCGCCCGGCACGGGCTCGCTGTCCATGGCATTCGTGATCGATACCAGCGGCGCGGTGCGGTTCGTACACGCCGATGCCATAGACGCGCTGCGCGGGGATGCCCGCATTGCCGAAGCCTTTCAGTCCTACCCCGTCCTGCTTCGCGACGGCGAAGTGCCGCCGCAGCTCCGTGCAGCGGAACGCGGGGTGGACGTGTCGCACAGGGACTCGCGTCTCGCGATCGGGCAGCTGCGAGACGGGCGCATTCTCATAGCGCTTACACGCTTCGGTGCGCTCGGCGAGGCTGCCGGGAGTCTGCCGTTCGGCCCGACGACGCCGGAGATGGCCGCGCTCATGGGCGCGCTCGGCTGTCACACGGCGATGCTGCTCGACGGCGGGTTGTCGGCTCAGCTCGCGGTACGCGCCGGCAACGGTCGCGCACGCATCTGGAACGGCTGGCGCCGTGTACCCCTTGCCCTGATCGGCTATCCACGCAGCGGATACTCGCCGCGCGCACATCACTCCACAACATCCAGCGGGAACCGACGATGAAATCGTTGACAACACTGCTGCCGACGTTGGCAGCGCTCTTCATTGCCGCCTGCGGCACCGGCAACGCCGCCGAGCCGGCAGCCCGCGAAAGCGGTGCCGATGGCCGTGGCGATGACACGGCTCTGCACGCCACAGGCGACACTCACCGCTACACCGCCGAGGAGGGTGCTGAGTGCAGCTACGCGCCCAGCGCCTCCATCTACGGCGTGTCCGCGCAGATGTGGCTGGTCCAGCACCACGGCAGGGATGACGGTCAGAGTCTCTCCCTCACGCTCTGGCGCCCCGCCAGCGGCGCAGCGGACCAGCTGTCGCTGCACGTGAGCTCGGATGGTCGCAGCTCGCGGATCTCCACGGTGCAGGGCGGTGAGATCGCCGGCAGCGCCCGGATCACATTGAAGCAGCACGGAACAGGCGGCACGATCACCGTCGAGGGTCGCGATGCCGCGGGTGATCGCGTCGACGTCACAGTGCGATGCGCGAGCTTCGACCCGCTCGAAGCCGTAGGCGGCTGACAATCACGACGACTATCAACAGTGAGGACTGAAAGCATGATGAAACGAACAAGCAGGCTGCTGGCGTATTGCGCCGCGCTGACGGCGTTGATGCCAGTGGCAGGTTCTGGTCAGAGTGCTCAGGAGCTGGAGCCGCAGGGTGCATGGGCCGCGCAGACCGAACCATCCACCATCGTGCTGAGCTGGCGGGCCGCTCCCGACGTGACCCTGTACCACATCTACTGCGCATCAGGCACCGATCCGGTTCGCCGGATCGGCAGCCCCGCCTCCAATACGACGCGGTGGATTCTACAGGTACGGCCGCAGATGATCGGTGTCGAGCAGCGATGCGAGATCGAGGCGCAGACGAGCCGCGGCCTTTCGGAGCGTGTCGCGTTCAACCCTGTCGTGCCCGAACGGGGCGGACCGGCGCCCACGGCTCCCGGCGTGGTTACCGCAAAGCAGACCGCGCCAGCCGAGATCTCCGTCAACTGGGATGCAGCGCCGAATGCAACGGCTTACTTCATCGCACGCGCCGCGGGCAAGGAAGGGTATCGAATTGTGTGTCAGCTCTGCCCCACGACCGCGGAGTACATCGATCGCGACGTTGCGCCTGGCATGACGTACAGCTACGCCGTTGCAGCAGTCACGGCGGGCGGAACGTCGCGTCGCGCGAACTCGGCCGTCATAACCGTTGATGCGGAGTTCGGTCTCGCATCCGCTGACGATGACAGCGCACCGCGCGATGCCACGCCGCCCGCGACCGATGTCAGGGACGGGACGCCGCGGCCACGCGGATCGTTGACGGCTACGCCCGGAGGAACGCCGAACCCGCGCGGAACGTCCACCTCAGGCACGCCAGGAGGCACGCCGAACCCGCGCGGAACGTCCACACCACGCACGCCCGGAGGCACGCCGAGAGGAACCTCCGGCACACCAGGCGGCACGGCCAATCCGCCGTCGACGACCACCACCACCAACCCGACGCCGGAGCCGGAGCCGCCGCGTCCCTGCGTGCTCGAGTATCAGCGCGCGGATAACATGTGGGCCGCCATCGGTCGTCCCGATGGGCCGCTGGGTACGGAGCGGCTCACGCTTCAGCGCGGTCAGCGCCGCGCCTTCGTCACCGACTGGCAGTACGAGAAGTTGCGCAACGACGGATCCAACTATTACGGCAGTCACGGTCGGGTCGTGACCAACGCTGGCCAGACGGAGATCACGTTGACCATCAAGGGAGTCGTGCGGAAGGGGGACCTGCCAGGGACGCTGATGGGCAATGTGGCAGGTGCAGGGGCCGTTTACGACAACAAGCCATTCCTGCTCGCACCCGGCATGACCGTCCAGCTCAAGGCGGACCTGGTGGAGGCGTCCTGCGTTCTCAAGGGAGCGAAATAGTCGGAACAGGAACGACGTGTACGTGAAGTGCACGCGGACGCATGTAATGCCAGCTGACGTCTCCGGCGCCCGCGGAAGAATCCGTCGCGCACGCACCGCGTGCACATGCACGTACACGTCCGTTCAGACGAGTCGTACCGCCTGCCGGACCAGTGTCCGGGTCACTTCACCCGCCACGCAATCACATCCTCGACCTCGCGCTGTGCATCTGCGAGTCGGGTGACATCGTCGCCGACGCTGCGCGCTGAGTGGAGCAGCGTCTTGAGCGGTGCAAGATCGTTCGCGTTCGAATGCAGACGGAGCAGGTCGAGCCGGATGCTTTCCAGAGCGGCGACGCTCTCGGCAAGGTGCTCCTTTGCCTTGTCGCGGCGCGCAGCGAGAGCATCTGCATCGTCGGATCCGGAGGAGGCGAGTGCCGCGATCACATCCAGCTCCGCGCGCGCTTCGGCCGCGTGCGCCTCGAGCGCTTCGACGGTAGCAGGCAATTCGGCGAGCTGCTCGCGATAGGTTTTCGGCAGGAGGGCGAAGAGCTCGGACGCGGCGATACCGAGCGCGGCCTCCGTCGGACGAAACGCCAGCTCGCCCGCGACGTTCGAGCCTTCGGGCGCGCCGAGCCGGCGGGCGAGCCATTCGCCGACGCGGCTGTTCCAGAGGCGATCGCGGATCCCCGTCTGCCACCATTTGCGGAGGCCCGTGGGAATGAACTGGACGTCGAGGGCGTTGCTCACTGCACCGAAAAGCATGGTGCTGAAGAGGGGCGCGATGAAGACCAGGATCCCGAGCTGGTTCTCGTTGATCACACCCTGGATGAGCAGCCCTACGGTAATCGTGAGCCAGGCCGCTGATCCGATAGTACCGAGCCGCACGGCCTGCCGGGCGGCACTTTCCTCGTCCTCATGGACGACGGCCTCGGCCTCCGCCTGCTCGCGCCGCGCGATCTCGAGCGCCGAGCGCAGGTCGGCCAGGGTGTGTCCGGCCCGGAACTGCCGGCGCGCCTGGTCGAAATGGAAGCCGAGGATCGGCAGGAGAGGCGACAGAGCCGCCGTGGCAAGGATCAGGAAGTCGCTCGGTGAGGACCCCGGGTTGCCGGTCAGCCAGGCAATGAAGTTCATCACCGTGAGCATCGAGAATCCCGCTGACCACCCCAGGTAGGGAACGAGGAGCTTGTTCTGTGCGCCCAGCCACGCGCGCAGCCTGGGCGGCAGCGGGGGCCGTGTAACGGGCGCGGGGGCGAGCGATGCTGCCAGCGCCTCGCCGTCCTGGAACCGGCGGACGGGGTCGCGGGCGAGACAGCGATCGATCGCCACGGCCAGCGCAGGGGGCAGGCCGGGCGCCACACTCAGCACTCCCGGAGGGGCCTCGGTCGCCTGACGCACGAGCAGCGCGGGCAGCTTCGGCTCGTTGAAGGGGAGGTGACCGCTGACGGCCAGATAGCCGACGACACCCAGCGCATAGAGGTCGCTGCGGCCATCGAGCGGCTCGTTCGCTGCCTGCTCCGGACTCATGAAATGCGCGGTGCCCATGAGGGTCGCCGGGTCGCTCACCGGACCCGGATCTCCACCGCCGTGCGCGATGCCGAAGTCGGTCACGAGTGCCCGGCCCGTGCCCGCCTCGAGCAGGATGTTGTCGGGCTTCACGTCGCCGTGCACGATGCCGCGGCCATGCGCGTAGGCGAGCGCCCAGGCCACTTCACGCAGCATGCGCGACGCGTCGGTCGGAGAGAGCGGGCCGCGCGTGCGGAGCCTCTCCCCGAGCGTCTCGCCTTCAACGTAGCTCATCACGAAGAACACGAAGCCACCCGCCTCGCCCACTCGATGAATCGGCACGATGTGCGGGTGCGAGAGACCGGCGGCCGTGCGCGCCTCACGCACGAACCGCTCGCGGGCCGCCGCGTCACTCGCCAACTGCGTCGGCAGAACCTTGATCGCGACATCGCGGTCCAGCTGGACGTCGCGCGCAAGGTAGACCACGCCCATCCCGCCGCGGCCGAGCTCACGCTGGAGCGAGTACTCGCCGGCAAGTGCTGCCTGCACATCGAGGAATTCCGTTGACGACTGCTTCAAAATGGTACGAGAATGGTTGTGGGATTGGGAGTGGGAAAGTTAGCGGGTTGGGGAGTGGAGTTGGGAGTGGGTGGGGTTGGGAGTGGGAGTGGGCGGCACCTGGTGCACCCCACTGCCACGCCCTCGACCACGCCCCTGAACACTCCCAATCCCGATCCCACAACCTGTCCGTTCAATCTGTCCTTATCGCCTCGACCGGATCCACCGCTGAGGCACGCCGTGCCGGCAGGTAGCTCGCGAGCAGCGCAACGCCGAGCATCATCACTGCGACGGCCGCGAACACGAGCGGATCCCGCGCCTGGACTTCATAGAGCAGGCTCTCGAGTGAACGGGCGGCGAACACGGCGGCCACCAGGCCGATGACTACCCCGGCGAGTGCGACGCGGCCGCCCTGTGAGACGACCATCCGACGGACATCTGCAGCCTTCGCGCCGAGCGCCATGCGGATCCCGATCTCACGCGTACGACGAGATACGATGTAGGAGATCGTGCCGTAGATGCCGACAGCGCCGAGGATCAGTGCAAGACCGGCCGCGATGAAAAGGTTCAGCATGGTGAACGACAGGCGAGCCATCGACCGGTTGGCCAGCTGCTCCATCGTGAACTCGCGATACACGGGCGCGCCGGGCGCGATCTCCTGCACGAGCGCGCGGATCTGCGGCGCGAGCAGATGCGCCTGGGCTGACTTCACGACGTACGCCGGCGTGCCGACGCCCCACGCCTGCGCCGACGGCCCCACCAGAGGCAGGTAGAGGATGGGCTCGGGCGTCTGCTCGGTGAAGTCGGCCAGGATCACGTCCTCGACCACACCGCTGATCGTGATCCAGGGGAACGCGTCGGGAGCACCGGCGGGGCGGAGTACCTGGCCAATGGGGTCCTGTCCCGGCCAGAGCATCTCGGCGCCCGTGCGGCTGATCATGGCGGTTACGTTCGTCGTGGGATCTGCCCTGCGTTCGAACGTCTTCCCCGCCAGCACGCTGATGCCCATCGTCCGGAAGTAATCTCCATCGGCCATCGTGAGACGCACGCGTGGAGCATTCTCCGGCGGGCCCTCGTAGCTGGACGTCCTGACACGCGCTTCACCCGCGCCCTCGTCGAGCGGCAGCGTGTTCACGAGACCGACGGACTCGACGCCGGGCAGCGCGGCGATACGATCCATGAACATGTAGTGGAAGCGCGCCAGGGACGAAGCGTCGTCCAGGCCGTGCTCCTCGGGATCCGGTGCCGCCTGGAACGTGAAGATGTTACTGGTATCGTAGCCGGGGTCCACGTTCCGCAGTGCGCGAAAGCTCTGGAGCAGGAGCCCCGCGCCGACCAGCAGCACCAGCGCCGCCGCGGTCTGCACGATGATCAGGGCATTGCGCGTGACCGGGTTCGAGGCAGACCCGGTCCGCTGCGAGCTCCGCAGCCCGTTCGCCACGTCCGGCTTCGAGAACCGGAGCGCCGGCAGGACACCGGCGACCAGCGCGGCCACGATGACGACACCGACGGTGAACAGAAGCGCCCCGCCCGCAATCGACACATCGGCGAGCCCGGGAATGTTCTCGGGCGCAGTTCTGATCACGAGAGGCAGCGCGGCCCAGGCGAGGATAACGCCGGCCGCGCCGCCGACACAGGCCAGCAGCAGCGCCTCGGCCATGAGCCCCGACACCAGCCGGGCGCGGCTGGCGCCGAGTGCGCTTCTCACCGCGGACTCACGCTCCCGGCCTTCTGCGCGCACGAGCAGCAGGTTCGCCACGTTCGCGCACGCGATGAGCAGGACGATGCTCATCGTGCCGAGGAGGATCCAGAGCGGCGTCGCGAAATCGCCGACCATCTCCTCCTCCAGCGTCCGCACGATGGGGCGGTACTGCTCCAGTATGCGTGCATACGGCGGCGGCCCGCCCGCGCGCTCCAGCACCCGCGGAGTCAACCCGGCAAGCTCCGACGCCAGTGACTCGGGGGTCGCGCCGGGTCCCAGTCGCCCGATCAGATTCAGGTTGAACGTGCCCGGCTGCACCGGCGGCGTGATCAGGTCGTGCATCCAGACCGACGTCCGCTCGTCGGGGAACTCGAACGACTGCGGCAGCACTCCAATGATCGTCTGCATCTCACCGGACACCTCGATCGTGCGCCCGATGACTTCCGGGTCGCGCCCGAACCAGTCGGTCCAGAGCCAGTGCGTCAGCAGCGCCACCTGCCCCTCTTCGTCATTCATGTTCGGCAGCCGCCCGAGAGCCGGCGTCACGCCCAGCGCGGCGTAGATCGACGGCGGTCCGGTGGCGACGAAGAGGCGCTCCACGTTGTCGCCCGAGCGCACCGTCGTCTGACCGCCGCCGACGAAAGCGAGCGCCTCGAGCGCATGCGCACTCTCACTGTACTCGAGATAGAACTCGGGGCCGAGCTCGAACTCCTCCTCGAGATCGGTGCCCGGCGCCGTCCCCTTGATCACGACCAGCTTGTCGGGCTCCGGAAACGAGAGGGGGTCCAGCAGGACGGCGCCGGGCACCGATCTCGAGGAGGAGTTCGAGCTCGGCCCCGAGTTCTATCTCGAGTACAGTGAGAGTGCGCATGC
>DATABQ010000028.1:0-4639 GCA_036259495.1 Longimicrobiales bacterium
CGAGCATGCGGACGCTGCCGTGCGTGGATTCATAGAAAACTCGGCCCGCGGCCTGCGCAGTTCGGGCCGTTGGCTGCTGATCACCTCGCTACGCCATCAGGGCCGCCTCCACGATGCGCTCGGAATCATCGCCGAGGAACGCAATGACACCAGGGTGGGTCCCGACTTCCCCCCGTTTGCCCTGCTCATGGAAGCCATTATCCGATACGAGCAGGGTGATTACGTGCGGTCAGCCGCGCTCTATGACTCTCTCGTCGCACTCGTTCCGGGCGAACGCTCCGAGGGGAGCTGGAGCCGGAATACCGTCTGGAACATGACGCACGCGGCGAATTCCCACGCCGCGGCCGGACATCTGAACCTGCTCGCCGAGATGGCCGACAGCGCCCGTTCCATCGGCGCTCGCAGCGGCTACGGCCGTGATCAGCGGCTGCACCACCACATACGCGGGCTGCTCGCCGCCGCCCGTGGCGATTACGACACCGCCGTCACCGAATACCGAGCGGCACTCTATTCGATAGCCGGCGGTTATAGTCGGACGAATGTCGAGCTCGCCCGGGCCCTGATCGCGACCGACAGGCCGGCCGAGGCCGCCGATGTGCTCGATGCTCCCCTGCGTAACGGTGTCCTGGACTCCATGCAGTTGTACGCCACCCGCACCGAGCTGCATGCGCTGCTGGGCGAAGCCCTGCTCGAGGCGGGGCAGCCGGATCGGGCGCGCGAACATCTAGATGCCGCGCTGCATGCGCTGGAGAATGCCGATGCGTCGTTCGCCGGGACTGTCGCGCACCTGCGTGCGTTGCGCGAACGCGCCGGATAGCAGGAGAGCGCGACGGATGTGCACGCGCACGTCCTCGCGAAGCGATCCGTTCCGCCGTGGTACACGCCCACGTGCACATGCACCTACCCGGCTGGTACACTCCGCACAAGAGCGCAATAGCCGTTTGGCCGTGATCGAATCCCCCTCCACCCCCTTGACCCTCCCGGCGATCCCCGGTATGGTAAGAGTCTGTCCCGCCGCCGAAATACGGCCGGGTAGCAGCATAAACCCTCAACCGTGCGCCCCGCTCCCGCGGCGCGTACTGCAGATGCAGTCGGAGGCACTCCCATCATGGCGGACAATCAGGACATCCAGCAGGACACGCAGGACACCACGCTCCTTTCCGGTGATCAGGATGGCGGAGTGGCGACGAAGCCGCGGCGGACTCGCGTGAAGCCGAAGGCGGAATCGCTGTCGCAGCAGTCGGCGTTCTTCGAGGAGGACGAGTATTCGCTCGAGGAGTACGAGGCGATGCTCGAGATGTACGAAGAGACGCTGACGAACATCGAGGAAGGCGAGATCGTGAAGGCGAAGGTTCTTCGCGTCACGGAGAACGCGGTGATCCTCGACGTCGGCTTCAAGAGCGAAGGCGCGATCACGAAGGACGAGTTCAAGAACCCGGAGCTGCTCCAGCCGGGCGATGAGGTCGAGGTCTTCCTGGAGAACCTGGAAGACCAGGACGGCGTGGTCGTTCTGTCGAAGAAGAAGGCCGACTTCCTGCGCGTCTGGGAGAAGATCAAGACTGCGTACGAGGAGAATGAGAAGGTTCCGGGCATGCTGACGCGCAAGATCAAGGGCGGCGTAACGGTCGATCTGATGGGTGTCGACGCGTTCCTGCCGGGCTCGCAGATCGCGCTGCGTCGGGTGCCGAACATCGAGGACCTGATCGGTCAGACGTTCGATTTCAAGATCATCAAGCTGAACAAGCGCCGCCGCAATATCGTGGTGAGCCGCCGCGTGATCCTCGAGGAGGAGCGCGAGGGCAAGCGGGAGCAGCTGGTGAAGGAGCTGCTGGTCGGTCAGGTGCGCAAGGGCGTGGTGAAGAACGTGACGGACTTCGGCGCGTTCATCGACCTGGGCGGTCTGGACGGACTGCTGCACATCACGGACATGAGCTGGGGGCGTGTCGGCCACCCGTCGGAGATCGTGCAGATCGGCGACGAGCTGGACGTGAAGGTGCTCGACATCGACTGGAACCGCGAGCGTATCTCGCTCGGTCTCAAGCAGCTGCTGCCGTATCCGTGGAAGGACATCGAGCGGAAGTACCCGGTCGGCGTGCGTGTGCGCGGCAAGGTCGTGTCGATCACGAACTACGGTGCATTCGTCGAGCTGGAGAAGGGCGTCGAGGGCCTGGTCCACATCAGCGAGATGTCGTGGACGCGGAACGTGAAGCACCCGTCGAAGCTGGTGAACATCGGCGATGAGATCGAGGCCGTGGTGCTGAAGGTCGATCGCGATGACGAGAAGATCTCGCTCGGCATGAAGCAGATCGAGGAGGACCCATGGCTCGCGCTGCCGGAGAAGTATCCGATCGGCACGCGTGTCGAGGGGAAGGTTCGGAATCTCACGTCGTTCGGCGCGTTCGTCGAAATCGAGCCGGGCATTGACGGTCTGATCCACATCAGCGACATGAGCTGGACGAAGCGGGTGCAGCACCCGTCGGAGGTCCTGCGCAAGAGCGACGACGTGCAGGTGGTCGTGCTCGGTGTCGATCCGGAGAACAAGCGGATCTCGCTCGGGCTGAAGCAGACGCAGGAGGATCCGTGGGATTCACTCGCGGGGCAGTACGGCGCGGGTGTCGAGAAGACCGGTACGGTGGTCCGCCTGCTCGAGGATGGCGTGGTGGTCGATCTCGGCGACGACGTGGAGGGCTTCATTCCGCGTGGTCAGCTCGTGATTCCGGAGAACGAGCCGGTCGAGAACTACATCCGCGACGGGCTCTCGCTGGAGCTGCGGGTGATCGAGTTCGACGGCGCGAACCGGCGGATCGTCCTGACGCCGACGCAGGAGCTCGAGCGCCAGCCGGGCGAGGCGCCGAAGCCTGCTTCTGCGGAGGGTGCGGAGGAAAGCGATGAGGACGACGCAGCACCGCCGGCCGGCGACGAGGCGGCCGCGGCGCGTGTCGAGGCCGCAGCAGCGGAGCCGGAGGCGGAGGGCGAGGAGCCACGTCAGCCGGTGGATTCGGACGAGGAGCCGCGCTCGGAGGAGCAGGCCTGATCCGCAGCGGCGGGCAGGCTCGGAGAGGGAGGGGTCGCGCGGAAGCGCGGCCCTTCTTTTTTTGCCCTCACCGCCGCCGTATACTTCGCGGGCCGAAAACCCTGCAGGAGGACGGATGTTGAAGCAGATACGGATGATGGCCGCCGTGGCGGTATTCAGCAGTGCATGCGCGCCCGCTACGACGGAGGGGCCGCGCCCCGAGCCGCGCCCGGGCGAGGAGCCCCCGGCGGAGCAGCCGGTGGAGCCCGGCCGTCGGGACGAGCCGCTGCGCATTGGCCTCATTGTGAGCAGCACCGGATCGCCGGTACTGGAGCAATACGCTGATCTCGTCCTGGATGGCGTTCGGGTCGCCGAAGAAGCTGCGAGCACGCCGCGCCGCGATGTCGAGATCGTCGTTCGCGACGATGGCGGTACGGTCGCCGGTGCGGAGCGGGCGGTGCGGGAGCTGGAGCAGGCGGGTGTGCGAGTAATCGTAGGCCCGCTGGTCGACGAGGCCCTGCGTGCGGCCGCTGAGGCGCGCAGCAGCGATGATGTCATCATCATCAGCCCGACGGCCGTCTCGAACCCCTTCGGCGTGGCGAACGCGTACGCGTTGAATGTCGTGGACACGCGGGGCGCAGAGGCTCTCGGCGAATACGCGCAGCGCTGGTCCCGCGTCGGTGTCCTCTATGGACAGCTGCCGGAGACGTCACGGCAGGCCCGCGCGTTCGTCGAGGCGTATACGCGCGGAGGCTCCGGCAGCGTGACGGAGGCGTCCTTTCCCGCCGCCGCGACCAATGTCACCAATCAGATCATCCAGCTGAAGGAGGCGGGCGTCGAAGCGATCTACTTTCCGGCTACGGAACGTGAGATCCAGAGCATCCTTCCGCAGCTCGCGTATGCCGGCCTCGAGGGGGTTCAGATGCTGGGGAACGAGAGCTGGGTGAGCGATGCCGCACGGCGTGCACCGCCGCGGGTGCTCGAGGGCGCGATCGTAGCCACGCCCCTGTTCCGCGACAGCCCTGACGTGGCCTGGCAGGATTTCGTGGATCGCTATGAGACCATGTACCGCCGGTCTCTGACGAACCCGGTGCCGGCGCTGGGCTATGATGCGGCTTCGCTCGCGTTGCGTGCGCTCACCTCCGGCGATGACGAGGTTACCGACTTCCGCGGTGCGACGGGTGTGCTGTCGTTGAGATCCGGCGCGGTCACGCGCCGGCCGTTCCTGGTTCGCATCGTCGGCGACCGTCTCATCCCCGTCAACTGACTCATGCCTATCACGGAAAAGCTGAAGCGGCTGGAGGAGCTGCGGCGCCAGGCAGAGGAGGGCGGCGGCGCGGAGCGTGTGAAGGCGCAGCACGAGCGCGGGAAGCTGTCCGCGCGCGAGCGGCTGGACCTGCTCGTCGACCCGGGCAGCTTCGTCGAGCTGGACCGGTTCGTCACACATCGCACCGAGGGCCTCGAGGACCAGCGCTACCTGGGCGACGGCGTGGTGACGGGCTACGGCACCGTGCACGGTCGCCTCGTCTACGTGTTCAGCCAGGACTTCACGATCTTCGGCGGCTCCCTCTCGGAGGCCCATGCGGAGAAGATCGTGAAGATTATGGACCTCGCGCTGAAGAACGG
>DATABQ010000029.1:0-1642 GCA_036259495.1 Longimicrobiales bacterium
GCCATTTCATCGATCTCGCGATGCATCTCGTGGGAGCTCCGATCACGGACGTGAGCGTCATCGCGCTGGGCGGCCGCGATCCCGCGGCGGCGCTGCACGAAACGTGCAGATCTCACTGCGCTTCGAGGACGGCTCCATCGCGGGCATCCTCTACACGTCGAAGGGCAACCCGAAGTCGGGCAAGGAGCGCGTCGAGGTGTTCGCGGGTGGCATCACTGCGATCATCGACGATTTCCGTCGCGCGGAGGTGCATGGCGCGCGCATCGACAACTGGAAGGGCGGGCAGGACAAGGGGCACGCGGAGCAGCTTCGTCGCTTCGTGGAGGCGGTCGCATCGGGTCGGCCGTCGCCCATTGCACTGGCCGAGCTGGAATCTGGAACTCACGCAACATTCCGTGCAGCGGCCGCGGCGGCCGGGCACGCTACTTCGGAAGTAACGGAGATCGAACGATGAGCCACAACACGGATGGTACCGCACCGGCAGTGCTGCACGATCAGCTGAACGACCGCACGGCCGTGGTCGGCGTCATCGGCCTCGGTTACGTCGGCCTGCCGCTGAGCGTCGAGTTTGCGCGATCCGGCTATCGCGTCATCGGCTTCGATGTCAGCGCCCCCGTGGTCGATGGCATCAACGCCGGCCGCAGCCACATCGGCGACATCGATTCGCAGCTCCTCGGAGCGCTCGTGGGCGAGGGTCTCATCGCCGCATCGACGGACATGTCCCGTCTCGCCGAGTGCGATGCGATCTCGATCTGCGTGCCGACACCGCTGTCGAAGATCAAGGATCCCGATCTTTCATACGTTCTGTCCGCAGCGAACGCGATCCTGCCGTCGCTGCGCCGCGGCCAGCTCATCGTGCTCGAGAGCACCAGCTATCCCGGCACCACGCGCGACGTGGTGCTGCCGATCCTCGAGAAGTCGGGCCTGCGTGCAGGCGAGGACTTCTTCCTGTGCTTCAGCCCCGAGCGCGTCGACCCCGGCAACACGCAGTGGCAGACGAAGAACACGCCGAAGGTCATCGGCGGCATCACGCCCGCGTGCTCGGCGGCCGGTCTCGAGCTGTACGGCCGCGTGTTCGATACGCCCGTGCCGGTCGAGAGCGCGGAAGCCGCGGAGCTCGTGAAGGTCTACGAGAACACGTTCCGCATGATCAACATCGCGCTCGTCAACGAGCTCGCGCAGATCTGCGAGCGCCTCGGCGTCGACGTCTGGAACGTGGTCGATGCCGCAGCGACGAAGCCGTTCGGCTTCATGAAGTTCACGCCCGGACCCGGCCTCGGCGGTCACTGCATCCCGCTCGACCCGCACTACCTGTCGTGGAAGATGCGCACGCTGTCGTTCCGCACGCGCATGATCGAGCTGGCGAGCGAGATCAACTCCGAGATGCCGGCGTTCGTCGTCCGGAAGACTGCGGAAGCGCTGAACGAGGAGCGGAAGTCCGTCAACGGCAGCCGCGTGCTCGTGGTCGGCGTCGCGTACAAGAAGGACATCGACGACCTGCGCGAGAGCCCCGCGTTCGACGTGATCCGTCTGCTCCAGGAGCAGGGCGCGACGATCGAGTACCACGATCCCCATTGCGCCATGATCGCCGACGACGGGCACACGCAGGTGAAGGATCTGCCGATGTACAGCCAGCCGCTGG
>DATABQ010000030.1:0-5154 GCA_036259495.1 Longimicrobiales bacterium
GTGAGCCGTCCCTGTCCCGTGTGCCTCGGCCGGGGCCAGGTGCCGAGCGAGCGCTGCAGCGCATGCGGTGGATCGGGCCAGGTCAGCGAGAACAGGCAGATCCTGCTCAGCGTTCCTCCGGGCGTCGATAACGGCTCGAAGCTCCGGCTTTCCGGTCAGGGAGAGAAGGGAGGTGCCGGCGCACCGCCCGGCGACCTCATCATCACGTTCAAGGTGCAGCCGCATCATTTCTTCCGGCGTGACGGGCTCGACATCCACTGCACCGTTCCGATCAACCTCGCCCAGGCCACGCTCGGATCGAAGATCCGTGTGCGCACCGTCGACGAGAAAAAGGTCGCATTGCGCATCCCGTCGGGGACCCAGTCGGGCACACGCTTCCGTATCCCCGGACAGGGGGTGGAAAAGAGCGGCCGGCGCGGGGATCAGTACGTACAGGTGAAGGTCGAAGTGCCCGCAGCGCTCTCGGACGAGCAGGAGCGGCTGATGAAGGAATTCGCAGACGCCGCAGAGCTGCGATACTGATGCAAGTCAACAGGAACGCCGAATGAGCAGGACGTTTCAGGACCACGATTTCCTGGTGTGGGAAGTGTATTCCTCCGGCGGAGCGCACGGCTTCTCCGAGAACCCGCACGCGATCTTCAATTGTCTATCGCAGCTGAACATGCGGCCGCGTGCGATCGAGATCGGTGAGGACGAGGCGGAGGCGCAGAGGCTCATTGCGGAAATGAGCGACGCCCGCCTGGTCGAGTTGCTGGAGGGCGCCGACGATATCGATTGAGGCGCCGCGGCGGGAAGTTGTTACACGGAAGTGTATGTGCATGTGCACATCCGTTCAGGTAACAGCACCCGAGATCCAGAGGACCCCCCGCGCACGTCACTCCCCGCGGCGAACCGAGACGCCCCAGAGGGGTAAAACCGGCATGGCTACCGTACTGGTCGCAATGAGCGGAGGCGTGGACTCGTCCCTCGCGGCGGCTCTGCTTGTCGAGCAGGGTCACCGCGTGATCGGCGCGACCATGAAGACGTTCTGCTATACGGACGAGAACTCGTCCGGCAAGACCTGCTGCGGACTCGACGGCATCATGATGCGCGCCGGGTCGCGGAGTCGCTCGGTGTTCCGCACTACGTCTTCGACATGGAGGAGTCATTCGGCCGGTCGGTCATCGACGACTTCGTGGGCGAGTACGCGTCCGGCCGCACGCCGAACCCGTGCGTCCGGTGCAATTCGAACACGAAGATTCCCGACCTGCTGCGACGTGCACGGAAGCTCGGCTGCGATGCGATTGCGACCGGCCACTATGCGCGCGCCGTCGTTGCGTCGCAGGCGGGCGGCACGCCTGGCCGACATGTCTCGCCGGACGATGTGCGGATCCTGCGCGGCCTCGATGAGGGCAAGGACCAGACGTACTTCCTGTGGGGTGTTCCGCGGGAGGTGCTGCCGTATCTCCGATTCCCGGTCGGTGAGCTGACGAAACCGGAGGTGCGAGAGCGCGCGCGCCGGCTCGGCCTCGCGACTGCGGACAAGCCTGAATCGCAGGAGATCTGCTTCGTGCCGAGCGGCGACTATGCCGAATTCCTCGGCCGGAAGCTGGGCAGCGGGCACATCGCACTGCAGCCGGGCGCGATGGTGACGAGCGATGGGGACGTCGTCGGCGAGCACGGCGGCTATGCGCGCTACACGGTCGGGCAGCGGAAGGGTCTCGGCGGGGGACGGGGGCGCGCTCTCTACGTGCTGGGCGTGCATCCGACGAGCAACGAGGTTGTGGTCGGCTCGCACGACGAGCTGTTCCGCAGCGATGTATCGATTGGTGACCTGAACTGGCTGACGACACACCCGCACGCGGGCGAGCGCGTGCGGGTGCAGGTGCGCCACCGTGCGCGCGCAGTCGATGCGACAGTGGAGCGGATCGACGCCGGCACGCTTGCACTGCGTCTCGATGAGCCGCAGCGCGCGATCACGCCCGGTCAGTCCGGCGTCATCTATCGGGCCGATGAGCTGGTGGGTGGCGGCCGTATCCGTGCCGCGGCCTGACGAACGCGCTACGCTTCGACGCGCAGCTGCTCGATGACGCGGCCGAATGCGCTGATCGCGAACTCGATCTCTTCCGCGGTGGTCGTCCTGCCGAGTGACAGACGGACCGCCGCGTCGCCATCGCTGATGCGGCCCATGGCCGCGAGCACGTGCGACGGCTTGATCGTTCCCGACTGACAGGCCGATGCGCCCGACGCGGCGATGCCCTCCAGATCGAGCCCGATGATCACCCCTTCCTGATCCGCCCCCGGCACCGTCACGTTGAGGATGTTCGGAAGGACATGCTCGGCGGGTCCGTTGACGACCAGCTCCGGCACGATCTGCTGCAGCCCCTCCCGCAGCCGCGCGCGCAGGGCACCGAGTCGTGCAGCCTCTTCTTCCTGCTCCGCTGCGGCGAGCTCCGCGGCCACGGCAAACCCGACGGCCGATGCGACGTTCTCCGTCCCCGGCCGCAGCTCCCGTTCCTGGCCTCCGCCGTGCACGAGCGGCAGCACCTGCGTTCCCTCGCGGATGTAAAGCGCCCCGATTCCTTTCGGCCCGGAAATCTTGTGCGCGCTGAGTGACAGCAGATCGCATGGCGTCTCATCGACGCGGACGCGCAGCTTTGCGAACGCCTGCACCGCGTCGGTATGGAAGACGATGTCCGCTTCGCGACATCGGGCGCCGATCTCCGCAACCGGCTCGATTGTGCCGACCTCATTGTTCGCCCACATCACGCTGACGACGCATGGCCGTGCGTGCAGCGCCTCCATCACCGAGTTCAGGTCCACGCGCCCGTCCTCGTCGACGCCGAGCGTGATCAGCTCCGCACCCTCGTCCGCCGCGCACTGAGCAGCCGCACCCACCGCCTTGTGCTCGACCGCCGAGCACACGACCGCACCGCGGGCAGCGGACGGGCTGCTGCCGTTTCCGCCCGTGCTCCGGCACGCGGAGCGCCAGCGCCCGAGGACGGCGATGTTGTCGGCTTCAGTCCCGCCGCCCGTGAACACCACTTCGCGCCGGTGTGCGCCGATCGCCGCCGCCAGTCGCTCGCGCGCCTGCTCCAGCGCATTACGCGCCTGCCGACCCCATCGGTGCGTGCTCGAGGGATTGCCGAACTTCTCGTCGAAGTAGGGCAGCATCGCTTCACGGACTTCCGGCCGCAGCGATGTGGTGGCGGCATGGTCCAGGTAGACGAATTTCAAGGACATCGGCGTGCAGGGTACTGGCGCGGGCGACCGCGCCGTGGTGAAAGCGCTTGGCAGTCCCGGGGGACGCGTCTAAATTAACCTCTATGAATCACCGCGCACCACCTCCGTTACCACCGGAGCAGCCGCCGAGCTTCCGGGCGACAGTGCACGGCACCGTCTTCGCCGAACGCTCCACCCACCTCGGCCGGCTGAACGCCGGCGATGAAGTCCTCCTGATCCCCGGCCCCCCGATCGACGATGACCCCGGCATCTGGGTCCACATGCCGGAAGGCGACGTCATAGGTCATCTCCCGCCGGAGATCGAGTACTGGCTCGCGCCATGGATGCTGCTCGGCGGCAGCGCCCGCGCGAAGGCCGTGCGCGTCTCCGGCGCCGACACCCCCAGCTGGCGTCGCGTGCTGCTCGAGGTCGAGCTGAACGGCAGCTCCGTCACGTCCTAGTGGGCTGTCTCCGAAGTTCCGCGGCATTCGAGCGAGCCTGCGCGCCGCTGGACACTGCGTCGCGACTCCTCCAAATAGCGCTGCTATTCCAGCGTCGCCGCTCCAGCGTCGCCGCTCCTTGCCAGCGGCGCGCATCCGCGCTCTCGGTGCTCACGTTACTTCGGAGACAGTCCACTAGCGTTTGATTCAGAAGCTGCTGACATCCAGCTCGTTCAGGTCCCCGATGGCTACCGTCTCCCTCGTCCAGTACGGTTCGCCGTACGCCCTCCGGATCAGTGAGCCGTAATAGGCGTGGTAGGCGAGGATCTGGTCGCGGATGGGCCGGTCCCCGCCGAAGACATCGCCGAGCGATGTCTTGCCCTCGAACTGCGAGCCGAACGAGAAGATCGCCTCGAGCTTCCGCTCCATGTGCGCACTGACGTCGACGACTGCCGTCGGCTTCGGCGCATGCTCCGCGTACGTGAGCGCGTGGACCACTTTCGCCGGACGGAACGGCTCGCCCTCGATGTCGGCGTTGCGGACGCCGGCGAGGAAGCATGCATCGCGGCCGAGGTCGCTCGCCGCGCGGTGGTCCGGATGCCGTGCCTCGGGCCAGTGCAGGATGACCGTTCTCGGACGGAGCGATCGAATGTGGGCGGCGACGGCCTGTCGCGTCTGCGGCGTATTGACGAGTGCGCCATCCGCGAGGCCGGCGTTCCGGCGTTCGGCCAGGCCCAGGACGCCTGCGGCCGCCGTGGCCTCCTCCGATCGGCCGGCTGCGGTGCCCCAGCTGCCGCGCTCGCCCCCGGTGAGATCCAGAACGGCGGTGCGGCCTTCGGCCGCCGCCGAGGCGAGGAGTGCGCCGCCGCAGAGGAGCTCCGCGTCGTCGGGATGCGCCATAATGGCGAGGAGGTCGATCATGGGGTGGATACTAACGGACCAGGGTTCCAGGTTCCAACTGTGCCGATCGGATTATGGAATCGCCCGCCGAGCCATGGGATCGCGCCGCGGGCGGTGCGATACTGATGCTGGCGGGCGGAACGTGGGCAGGTTTCGGGTCCCGAGCGGCGCCATCACCCTCAAAATCCGGGGATAACCGATAGCCGGACCGGCCAGGGTGGAACGTGGAAACCAGGTCCGACACTATTCTATTCGAAGCGGAGGGCTTCCACAGGGTCCATCTTTGCCGCTTTCCATGCCGGCCACATCCCGAAGAGCACGCCCGCGACGGTCGCCATGCACAGGGCGGCGACGATTGCGCCGAACGGCACCGATGCCGGAATGGGCGTGAGCGCGGCCACTATGTAGGCGCCGCCTGCGCCGATCGCCATGCCGATCAGCGCACCGATGCATGTTACGGTCACGGACTCGAACAGGAACTGCCAGAGGATCTCCCGCTTGGTGGCGCCGATGGCCTTCCTGATGCCGATCTCACGCGTGCGCTCGGTCACCGCGATCATCATGATGGCGATCACGCCGACACCACCGACCATCAGTCCGACTGATGAGAGCG
>DATABQ010000031.1:0-8523 GCA_036259495.1 Longimicrobiales bacterium
GCGGATCAGTCGCTCGAGCGGACCCTGGCCGTCTTCCGACAGTTGCTTCCGCAGCCGCCGCTGCTCCGCCGCCGAAATGCGGATCGGCTGCATCAGCGTATCCACGTAATAGCGGTACGCCATGTCTGTCGGGATCCGGCCGGCCGACGTGTGAGGGTGGAACAGGAAGCCCTTCTCCTCGAGATCCGACATCGCATTGCGGATGGTGGCAGGCGAGACGCCCAGGCCGTGACGCCGCGCAACGGTCCTGCTCCCCGCAGGCTCCGCCGTCTCGACGTACGTCCGGATTACCGCGTCGAGGATCTGCTCCTCGCGTTCGGTAAGGCCGCTCTGGTTCATCTCTTCACCAACTCCGCCTTCTGCCGCAAACCATGAAATGTGACGCCATTGCAAAGACTACGTCAACCGCGCGCGCCTTCCAGCTCCACCGCCAGCCGATCGAGCAGCAGCCATCCCTGCCGCGTCAGCCGGACCACCTCAGCGGACCGTACCGCCAGCCCTGAGCGCGTCCACGCCTCCGCACGCGCGCGCTGCGACGCCGTCAGCGTCGACAGCTCCAGCCCGTCCGCTGCCCGCAGACCCAGCCAGATCCTCTCGAGCGATACATCCTCTGCCGCGAGCTCCTCCCGCCCATCCTCGGGCGACTCGCGCTGCTCCAGGCGCCGCCGGTATTCGGCCCAGTCCCGCACGTTCCACGAGCGGACGGGCGGCTCGAAGGAGTGCGCGCCGGGCCCGAGCCCGATGTACGGGCGGTGCCGCCAGTACGCCTGGTTGTGCCGGCTCTCCCGGCCCGGCCGCGCAAAATTCGAAACCTCATAGTGCTCGAACCCCGCCGCCCCCAGCCGGTCCGTCGCCAGGAGGTACTCCTCCGCATAGCGGTCCTCGTCCGCCAGCGCCTCCCGCCCGCTCGCGACCCACCGGCCGAGCGGCGTCGCGGGCTCCGCCGTGAGGCCGTAGAGCGAAATGTGCGCGGGGTCGAGCGCCACGACCCGGTCCAGATCGCCTGCCCAGTCCCGCTCCAGCCGCGACGGCAGCGCGAAGATCAGGTCGAGGCTCACGTTGTGGAGGCCCGCCTCACGCGCCGCATGGGCCGCCGTCCCCGGCCCGTCCGGACCGTGCATGCGGCCCATCCATTCGAGCGCTTCCCTGCTGAACGTCTGGGCGCCCAGGCTGATGCGGTTGATGCCCGCTTTTACCCAGTCCTCCGCCAGTGCGCCCGTGAAGCTCTCGGGGTTCGCTTCCGACGTCCACTCCACGTCGGCATCGCTCCAGGTCGCGAACCGGCGCAGCGTCTCGCGCAGCCGGCTCATCGCGCCGAGACCGAGCAGCGACGGCGTCCCTCCGCCGACGTAGATCGTCTTCAGATCCAGGCCCGACCAGCCGCCGGCGCGCTGACGCAGCGCCAGCTCGCCCGCGATCGATTCCAGCCACGCGTCGACGGGCGCGACGCGCGTCGCCGTGACCGCGAAATCGCAGTAACCGCAGCGCCGCAGGCAGAACGGTACGTGGATGTAAAGGTGTTCGGGGTTCACGACGATGTTACCCGCGTCCCGTGCGTACGTTGCGGGATCGTTCCCGCCGCGCCATGAGAGCGTCGTCCGGCACGCTGCGTCCGCGCCGCTCACCTGCGCCTGGTGCGTTCCCGTCTGCGCTCGAAACGCTGCCCGGCCAGCTGTCGGATGCGGCCGTCCAGCTCCAGCTCGAGCAGTGCGACCAGCGCGGCCGTGGGCGCGACTCCCGCCGATTGGGCCAGTGCGTCCGCGTGCAGCGGTCCGGTTTCCAGCGCTTTCCAGAGCCTCGCGTGTGTCGCGCCGGGTGGCGGCGATTCGTCGAAGATGTCGAGCGGCACCGCGTCCCCCAGCCGTATGAGACCGGTGGTCTCGAGAAGATCGCGAAGGCCGGTGTAGGTATGGGCGCCGTCACGGAACAGGTCGAGAATTCCCTGGGCATTCGGCAGGTGGATCGCATTCGGCACGCCGTAGACAGGAACGCCCTGATTCGCGGCGTGATTGCCCGTGGCGACGGCGCCGCTCTTCGCCCCCGCCTCCACTACGACGACCGCGTTCGACAACGCGGCAATGATGCGGTTGCGGTGGGGGAACTGATATGAGCGCGGCGGCTCACCGGGCAGCAGCTCGGAGAGAATCAGGCCATCACGCGCGATCCGCTTCTGCAGCGCCGTATTCTCGCGCGGATAATGAATGTCGATGCCGCAGCCGAGCACCGCGACGGTCGCGCCGCCCGCCTCCAGCGCGGCCAGGTGCGCGGCCGCATCGATGCCGAGCGCGAGTCCACTGACCACGCAGCCGCCCGCACGGGCAACGCCACCACCGATCTGGTCGGCAATGTCCAGCCCGTACTCGCTGGCCTTTCTGCACCCGACGACGGCGATGCCCGAAGCGCCCAGCAACTCTAGCGCCCCGCGCGCGAACAATACGGGTGGCGCGAACGCGCCCAGCCTCAGTCGCACCAGCTCAGGGTATAACGGGTCGCCCCACGCGATAACATGGATTCGGCCGGGGTCGATCGCCGCAAGCGCGCTGCGCACGCGCCCGCGTACCGCGTCGGAGCGGGCCGCGGCCGCGATCCCTGCGCCGCACAGATTGCGCAACCGCGCGCATGCGTCGCGTGCGCTGCCACAGGTCTCCAGCAGCCGCAGCACGGTCGACTGCGGCAGGCGCGGCGTGGCCAGGAGTGTCAGCCGAGCGACCAGCTCCGCACGTTCGGCCGCGCCGCTCACGGCCGGTACAGCTCCTCTTCCGGCTCCTCCTCCGCAACGACATCGCGTACGCGCAGCCACAGCGCCTCGAGCAGCTCCGGCAATCCGCGCCGGGCCACCGCGGAGACCGCGAACTGACCCCACGCCTCCGGTGCCTCCACGCGCGGCGGCTCCTCGCCGGACGGGAGCATATCCGTCTTCGTCACAATGACGCAGTGAGGCTTTTCCCCGAGATCTGCCGAGTAGCGGCGCAGCTCTTCACGCAGGAGCTCGTATTCCGTCTGAACGTCCTCGACATCCACCGGAATCAGATACGCGAGGGTGCGGGTGCGCTCGATATGGCGCAGAAATCGGTGTCCGAGGCCCTTCCCTTCGTGTGCGCCCTCGATGATCCCTGGAATGTCGGCGATCACGAACGTGCGCGAGCCGGACAGGGACACGACTCCCAGGTTGGGAGTCAGCGTCGTGAACGGGTAGTCGGCTACCTTCGGTGTCGCAGCGGATACCGCTGTCAGGAACGTCGACTTCCCGGCGTTCGGCTGACCGACGAGACCGACGTCCGCAATCAGCTTGAGCTCCAGCGCGATCCGCCGCTCCTCACCCTCGGCGCCGGTCTCCCAGTAACGCGGTGCCTGACGCGTGGGCGTCGCGAACTGTGCGTTGCCGCGGCCACCGCGGCCGCCCCGGGCCGCCGTCAGCTCCTGGCCCGCCTCCGTCAGCTCCCCGAGCACCTCACCCGATTCCGCATCGCGCACGATGGTGCCGACCGGCACACGCACGATCATGTCCTCGCCGTCCTTGCCCGTGCGATTCTTCCCCTGTCCGTGCTGCCCGCGTTCGGCGCGGTAGTGCTGCTGATAACGATGATCGAGCAGCGTCCAGAGCTGCGGGTCCGCCCGCAGAATGACATCACCGCCGCGGCCGCCATCCCCGCCGGAGGGTCCGCCGTGCGCAACGCCCATCTCGCGGCGGAACGCCTCCGCACCCGACCCGCCCGTTCCGGCGATGACCTGGATCTCGACGTAGTCTACGAACATCTCAGTCCTTCTGGGTTGCCGCGCGACGCGCGCGCACGGCGTTCCACTGTTCGGTCAGCAGCCGCGCGCGCTCGGGCGGCAGCGACCCGAGCAGGCGCCGAACCGCCTCGTCGACCTCGGACTCATCAGCGCCGGCGTTCAATGCCCCCCGCAGATGCGAGTAGACCTGCGGTCCCGCGTCCTGTGGGGCGAGCACGGCGACAACGCACAACTCCCGAGTGACCAGGTCCAGACCCGGCCGGCCCAGCACCTTGCCATAGCCCTCGATCACCATCCACCGCTCCATGTCCGGATGCAGCGCGGCGATGTTGGCGCGGAGCTTCTCGTACTGGCCGCCGTACACGCGCGCGCAGATCTCCGTCCCACGTCGCTCCCACTCCTTGAAATCCTTCGCAGGCGTGGCCAGTGCGGGGATTCCGCTGATCCGGCGCCACGCGGCGAGGCCGCGCAGCGCTGTCGGGTAGCCCAGGAAGAGATAACTCTGCAGCAGCGCCTCCTCCACGGCCTCCGGCGGGGCTACGCCGACTGCCGCACGCAGTGCGGAGTCGAGTCTTCCCGCCGACCCGCCGGCCAGTGCCGCAGAAACGTCTATCAGTGCACGTGTCGCGTCATCCATGTGCGCGCTCCAGCTGCATCAGCGTACGCAGCCATCCGACCGGCTCCCCACTCGTGTCCACCAAAACCGCCCGCGCATATCGACCCACTTGTCCCATATCCTCATCCGTGAAAGGTCCAAACGATTCACCACCTACGTTCGCACATGATCCGACCATGCGACATGGCCGGATGGAAACCGTTCATGCGTGTTCCGGTCCAGGCGTGGCCGCGGCTTCACGGCCGAGCACCGTCACGGCGATACCACCCAGTATGAGCGCGCCACCGACCACCACCTGCGGTCCCGGCACCTCGGCGATCGCGGGCAGCAGCCAGGCAATCAGTGTCGCGCCGATCGGCTCGGTCAGCAACGCGAGATTCGCCACGTACGCCCGCAGGTACCGCAGTGCGTAATTGACCGCAGTGTGGCCGAGCATCATTGGTCCGGCCGCCAGCGCAGCGAAAATGACCCAGTCGCGCCGCGGAAACCCGGTGAGCGGCACGTCCGGCATCACGCCGATCGCGAGCACGAGCACGAGCGCGGCGATGCCGTAGACGAGGAGAATGTACCACCACAGATCGAGGTCCCGCCGCAGACGCCGGCCGATCACGTAGTAGATCGAGACGAACAGCGCACCCGCGAGCGCAAGTGCATCTCCCAGGATCGCACGTGGGCCGAGACCGAAGTCGCCCCACGCAATGATCGCGGCCCCGCCGACCGCGACCGCAATTCCGAGCCACTGCCGGCGCGTCGCGCTCTCACCGAGCAGCGCGCCGGAAAGGAATGCTACGAATACGGGCTGCGTCGATACCAGCACCACGGAACTCGAGACGGTGGTCAGCCCGAGCGATGCGATCCAGCTCAAGAAGTGGAGCGCCAGGAATATTCCCGCCACAGCCGCGAAGAGCCAGTCGCGGATGGACAGACGCGGCAGCGGCGTCCTGCGAATCACCAGCACGACCGCGATGAACGCCACGGAAAGGAGCAGACGCCAGGCGGATATCGCGAGTGCGGGAGCGGACGCGAACCGGACCAGTGGACCCGCCCAGCTGATTGCGAATACCGCCACCACCAGCGCGGCCGTCGGCGATACGGCCGCGCTGGCTCGCGCGGTGCTGGCCGAGCTCACCCGCTCAGCAGCAGCGGAAGGTTACGAATGACGAGATTGGCGCCGAGCACGGCGAACATCACGGCGAAGATGCGGCGCAGCTTCGTGGCATCAATGCGCTGGTTCAGCCGCGCTCCCCAGCGCGCGGCGAGCACCGCACCGGGGAGCATCGGCAATGCCGCCGCGATGTGCACGTACCCGATGTGTCCCGGCGGCAGACCGGCCAGTCCCGCACCATCCACCATGTACGTCAGCGTGCCGGCCGTCGCCGCGAATGCCACGATGGCGAGCGATGTTGCCGCAATGTGCCGTATATCGAGCCGCACGACATACATCAGCATGGGCAGCGCGATCAAGCCGCCGCCGACACCCAGCAGCGCCGAGAAGATGCCCACGAGCGCACCCGTCGCACCGGCCGCGAGCATGTTCGTTCGGGCAGGGCCGCTGACGGTCGACGCACGCTTCGTCAGGAGCTGGATGCCCGTGAAGACGAGGAACGTTCCGAACGCCACCTTGAGCAGCTCGGGCGGCATGTTCGACGCCAGCTTCGCGGCAATCGCGGCGGACAGCATCGAGAACACCGCGATCGGCAGTACACTGCGCCAGGCAACCAGGCCGTTGCGTGCATACGTAGCGGTGCCGGCCAGTGCCGTCGGGATGATGATGAACAGACTCGTCGCGTGCGCCACGGTCGCGTGCAGCGACGGCGAGATGCTCACTCCGCTCCAGGCTGCGTGCGCATAAAAGAAATAGAGGAAGGGTACTATGAGTACCCCTCCTCCTATGCCTACGAGCCCGGCCAGAAACCCGACCGCGAACCCGACAATGATCAGCGCAAGCAGCGCCGCGGCAGTCATCAGGCTCGCGTGCCGCCTCCGCTCAACGCATCGCCGGAGCGGATTCCGGCTCGGGCGCCGAGCGGCCCGGCGCGCGGAAACTCTGCGCGAGAGCGAACAGTGATTCCGGCGTGGTTGCCCTGCGCAGCATGTCAGCGGCCGCCTTCACCTGCGGGTCCCCCGCGTTCGTCCGCCGGCGTGCAGCCTCCTGACCCCACTTCGACAGAGTGATCTCGACCCCGAGGTCGTTGGCCAGCCACCTCGACGCGTTGTCGTACAGCTCCCGATCCACTTCGACGCCCCCATCCACGATCGTCGTGTAGAAGCGGTCCAGCATCGCAGGCGTCACCTCGAAGCCCGGCTGCAGGCCCGGATTCTCACGCAGATACGTGACCGCGAAGTTCAGGCGCGCGGCAATGTAATCCGAGAAATGCTGCTGCATCGCCTGCACGAACCGCCGCTCCTCGAGCGTGGTCGTGTCCGGTGGCAGCACGACATCGGGATGGATCCCACCGCCGCCGTACACGGTCCGGCCCGAGTCCGTCTCGTACTCCGGCCTCTCCGTCGTGTCCTCCGGTGCAGCTTCGCCGATGTCATCTTCGACCAGGTGCGCATCGATGCCGTACGGCTTCTGAATGCTCCGGCCCGAGGGCGTGTACCAGCGCGCCGTCGTGATCTTCAGCCAGTTGTTGTTCTCCAGCGGATAGAGCGACTGCACGGAGCCCTTACCGTAAGTCGTCCGGCCGAGCACGAGCGCGCGGTCATGGTCCTGCAGCGCACCCGCGACGATTTCGGACGCCGACGCACTCTGTGGCCCCACCAGCACCACAACCGGCAGGTCCGGGAACTGGTCCGCCGTGCGCGCCACGGCGCGCTGGTTCTGGTTCTCCGCCCGCCCCTTCGTCTCCACCACAGTCTCGCCGCGGTCGAGGAACAGGTCTGCGACCATCACGCCCTGATCCAGCAGCCCGCCCGGATTGCCGCGCAGGTCCAGGATCATGCCCCGGGCACCATTCGACCGGAGCTCGGCGATCGCATCGCGGAGCTCCCGCGTCGAGCTCTCGCTGAACGACGTCAGCTCCACATAGCCGACGTTGCCGTCGAGCATGTACGCCGAAGGTACCGCCTGAAGGTGGATCTCTTCACGCACGATGCGGATCGGGATCGGCTCACCCACTCCTCCGCGCGCAATCAGGATATCGACGGGCTCGCCCTCCGGCCCCCGCAGCTTACTGACCGCGAGATCCGTGTCCCAGTCCCGCGTGGACTCACCATCGACCTCGATGATCTGGTCGCCCGCCTGGAGACCCGCCCGCTCGCCCGGCGTGCCCGGTAACGGACTGATCACCGTGATCCACCCGCCGCGCCGGTCGATCGATACGCCTATACCGCCATACTCACCCTGCGTCTGGAGCCGCAGGTTCTCGTAATCCTCCGCGAGCATCAGCGACGTGTGCGGATCGCCCAGCTCCTCTAGCATCCCGTCGACCGCCATGCGATACAGCTGCGCCGGCTCCTTCTCGTCGACGAAGCTCTCCGCCACGAACTGCAGCACGTCCTCGAACAGCCGCGCGTTCGCGTATACGTTCTGCTCCTGCCCCATCCCGCGCTGCAGGAACCAGCCACCCGTCGCCATTGCGGTGACTGCAACCAGCACCGGAGCCATTACCGTACGATTAATCTTCATCCGTCCTCCAGGACGTAAAACCAGCCATATCCGTACTGTGTCTAACCCTGGCCGGGAGCGAATGTTTCTGCAAATCGCTCCCGCAGCAGGTCGCGGATGCGGGCCTGCACAGCCTCCGCGGCGCCATCGCCCGAAATCATCACTACCCCCGGCTCGCTCTCTGAGAGCAAGCGATATGCCCGAGCCACCCGGCGGTGGAAGTCGTCTCCTGCCTTCTCGATACGGTCGGCCGCCGCACCGGCACGCTGGCGGCGGGCGGCACCTTCCTGCGGATCGAGGTCCAGAAGTATCGTAAGGTCCGGGCGCAGCCCGTCGGTGGCAAAGGTGTTCACGCGGCGCACGTCCTCGAGCGGCATCCCCCGACCGTAGCCCTGGTAGGCGAACGACGACAGCTCATACCGATCCGCGACCACCACCTCCCCGCGCTCCAGCGCAGGCTTCACCACCTGCTCGACGAACGCCGCCCGCGCAGCAACCATGAGCAGCAGCTCCGTGCGCGCCGGAACGTCGCCGCCGTGCAGGAGTGCCCGCCGGATCTCCT
>DATABQ010000032.1:0-3983 GCA_036259495.1 Longimicrobiales bacterium
GCTCGCACCAGCAGGGTGTCGTATACCTGATCGCTCAGCACGTAATCCTGCGCGCCCTGATTGACCGCCTTGAGCGCGGTATGCTCCTGGTCCGACGGCGCCGTGACGATGATAGGTATCGCGGGAGCGATCGCCTGCAGGAGTGCGAGCATGGGCAACCCGCCCTGCTGCCACCCCGACAGCTCGAGCAGAATCACGTCCGGCCTGCTGTCCCTGAGGTGGCGCTCGGCGCCGGCGATCGTGGGGGTGTGTTCTACCTGGAAGCGTGGCGCACGTTGTGCCTGCAGCATCTCGATGAATCGCGAAATGCCCTCGGAGTCAGCATCGACCAGCAGCACCCGGACATGAGTTGAGCCCATGGTTGCGCAGGTCCGTTTGAGTTGTAGTACGCCTGCCAGTCTGAACCGCAAATGGAGGACTCGTGCCGTCGCGCAGCCCTTAGCGAACAGCGTAAGTCGCTGGGACACACCGTTTTCTGCCGGCTCCGGCATGCGCAGCACCCGGGCAATGCACGCCGCGAAGGGATACACAATAGCTGTGCACGCGCAAAGATTTCGGTATCCGGTGACGCCCGGAGTGCATGGCACGAGTCCTGGCTGCGCCTTGCCGTGAGTCCACATATGGACTATATTTCCCGTAACCTCTGGATTTGGACTTTGCCATGGCACTGCCCGTACCATCCGACCGACCGGTTACGACCGCCGAAATGGCCGACGCGGGGCTGCGCACCTTCTTCCGCATCGCTGCGCTGTGGGACCTGAGCGTCGATGAACAGATCACGCTGCTCGGCTCGCCCGCCCGCTCGACGTACTTCAAGTGGAAGCGGGATGGTGCGGAGACGCTGCCGCGGGACGTGCTGGAGCGGATCTCGTATGTGCTCGGCATCTACAAGGCTCTGCAGCTGCTGCTGCCGGTGGAATCGGCGGCGGACGCGTGGATTCGGCAGCCGAACGATGCGCAGCCGTTCGGCGGTGCGAGTGCACTGGAGCGGATGCTCTCGGGAAACGTGGCGGACCTGTACGAGGTGCGACGGCACCTCGATGCGGAGCGCGGCGGCTGACCGAATGCAGCTGAAGCAGAACGAATGGAGCTGAAATTGTCGGAGCCGCGGCGGCGCCGGATCCGCTGGCGGAAGTGTTATCGCATCATACCGAGCCGGTTCCCGCCGATCGATCTGTTCGAGCGGGTCGCATCCCCGGATGATCTGGCTGCGGTGCACGAGCTGGAATCGCTGACGAACGACAGGCTGCGTGAGCAGCTCGGCGAGATCCGGGTCATCCCGCCGGCAGACCGTGTTGCAGGGCCGGGCGCGGGATACGTAATGGCGGCGTTCATGCACCCTGCGCCGGGCGGTGCGCGCTTCAACGATGCGCGGCTCGGTGCGTATTACGCAGCGCGTGAGCTGGAGACGGCAATCGCGGAGACATCGTATCATCGCACGAGGTTCATGCGTGCGACGCGGCAGCCCGCGATGGAGCTGGACATGCGCGTGCTCGAAGCGGAGCTGGACGCGCCTCTCCACGATCTGCGAGGCTTGCGGGAGAAGCTACCGGACATCTACGACCCGGACGACTACAGCGCATCGCAGCGCCTCGCGGCCAGGTTGCGCACCGAGGGCAGCGACGGCATCGCATTCGACAGTGTGCGACGGGACGGTGGTCAGTGCGTGGCGATCTTCCGTCCGCGTCGTGTCAGGTCATGCCGCGAATCGCTGCACCTGACGTACGTGTGGGACGGCGCGCGCATCGCGAGCGTGTACGAGAAGCGGGAGCATCCTTCGGCCTGATCCGGCTGCGGTAAGCGGGGCGCCCAAAGGATACAGGCAGGGCTGTGCGCCGCCCGCGACGAATTCGTCAGCCGGCGAGCGGAAGCAGCAGCGTGAACGTCGAGCCCTCGCCGATCGTGCTCGTGACGAGCAGGTCACCGTTCATCGCGCGGGCGAAGCGGCGGGCGATCGCGAGACCGAGACCGAGTCCCTCGTCGGTGCGCGTCAGGCGCGTGTCGACCTGGAAGAACTGCTCGAAGATCGTCTCCAGATGGTGCGGCGCAATGCCCACACCGTCGTCATGTACGTGGACGGCGACCCTGCCGTTCGCCACCTCGCACTTCATGCCGACGGTGCCACCGCGCGGCGTGTACTTGGTTGCGTTGCTGAGGAGGTTCACGATGATCTGGCGAATGCGGCCCGCGTCGCCGCACACCACCAGATTCGCGTCACACGTTACCGGCATGTAGGTCAGCGACCGACTCCTCATTTGCGGGAGCAGGCTTAGCTCGGCGGCACGCAGAGCCTCGGCGAGATTGACGTTCTCGAGTGGCCGTCGGGGGGCGCTCTCGGAACGGGTGAACGTCAGCACTTCATCGATCAGGCCGAGCAGATGCTGCTGGCTGTGCTGGATACGGCTGACCATCTCGCGCTGCCGCTCGGGGACCGGGCCGGCGATGCCCATTTCGAGCAGCTCCGCATACCCGGCAATCGCGTTCAGCGGCGTTCGCAGCTCATGGCTCATGACGGCGAGGAAGTCGCTCTTCGCGCGGTTCGCGGCCTCCGCATCTGCGCGTGCGGCACGCTCGCGATGGAGCAACTCATCGCGCTCCTGGAGCGCATCGAGCAGCTGAGCCTCCAGCTTCGTGCGATATTCCAGTTCCGACTCCAGCGCCTTCGCGCGTTGCTGCAGCTCGCTGATGTGCAGGAGCTGCGTCGCACCGTTTCGCAGTGAGTACCGCTCCGTCGGCAGCGCGTGGTCGTGCTGACGGCAGATCTCCATGAACCGTTCGGCATCGCTGGCGGACGCGAAGTTGTCCATGGCGTACGCACACAGCAGCCGGAACGAGTGCCGCTCCGCCAGACCGTTCCACATCGATTCCAGCTGGATGGCACCATCCTGCAGGCCGTCGCGCCACAGCAGATCGACCATCTCCCCGTACAGACAAGCCCGTTTGCCGCCGGTCCCTGCAGGTGACACGACCTCCCCGATGACACTCTCGAACAACGCAGCGTCCGGGGCTCCGTTCCCCATCAGTGATTCGAGCGTGGTGCGCGCGTCCAGAAGTGTAAGCCGCCCCTGCACTCGCGCATGCTCGATATCGACACCGCGCGACTGCATCTGCGACACTATCGCAACACGATGTTCTTCCGTGGCAATCACGATCGCGGGATCGCCGTTCGACAGCCCCGCAACGAGAAAGTCCGCCACTACCTGACAGAGATAGTCGGATTCCTCATAGAACTGCACGACGTGATTGCCGTGCTCATGCAGCGCAGGAAGAACCTGCATCAGACTGTGCTCCTCAGCAGCTGTACGCGGGGATGTGTCGGCACCCTCCGGCGCATCATTCGCTCGCATCCGGACGTGGGTGGGTCGGCCATCCGGAACTGGCTGCGAAAGTCGGGCCAGCGACAACATATCCGACGGCGTTTCATCTCCCTGACGACTCACCGGAACTCCTCCATGAGCGCGTCGAGCGCACCCGCACCGGGGCACAGCGCTTCATGCTCCAGCTTTGTGAGCGGCGTCCTGCAGGTGCCCTCCATCTCGTGCATGTCCGCGGCGTGGGCGTCCATGTAGAGCAGGCCGGTCGGAATCTCGCCCGCGTGCTGCCGGCCGCGAATGTACGCGTATGCTGCGTGGCGATCAGTGGGGTCGAAGTCCTCGGCCACTTTCCGCAGGCGAACGGTGCTGCCGTCGTGCATGCGGACGTCATGGGCGGTGCCGGGCTCGTATGCCGCCGAGATCATGGAGCGGAGCGGAACCAGGTCCGGCGGACCGTCACTCACGAAATCCGCGGACACCACTTCGCGCATGTGCTCACGGGTGAAGCGGTAGCTCTTGGTCGAGCCGACGTGGTCGTTGAACGTGACGCACGGGGAGATGACATCGATGAACGCGAACCCGCTGTGGGCGAGACCTGCCTTGAGCATGGGGACGAGCTGCTCCCGGTCTCCGGAGAAGCCGCGTGCGACGAACGTGGCGCCGAGCGTC
>DATABQ010000033.1:0-4180 GCA_036259495.1 Longimicrobiales bacterium
ACGCATACCACACGCTGCTCGCGGCGCTGATCGAGGCTGCCGACCGCGTAGCGAACACGACGGGTGTGTACGCCGCCTTCGTAAAGTCGTGGCAGCCGAATGCGCGCCGTACGCTCGAGCTGCGCGTCGACCCGCTCGTGCGCGGCAACGGCTGCACCGCCGCCCGTTCCGATGCCATCGAAGCCGTTCGGAACGCGGGCGACTTCGACCTGCTCTACCTGGACCCGCCCTACAACGCGCGCCAGTACGCCGGCTACTATCACATCCCTGAGCTGCTCGCGCGCGGGTGGTACGACGGCGGAGTGGCCATGCGCGGAAAGACCGGGCTGATCGAGGACGGCGACCGGCGCAGCGACTGGAGTAGCAGCCGCCGCTGCGAGACGGCGTTCGAAACGCTCGTCGCGACCGCTCGGTGCCGCCACATCATGATGAGCTACAACGCGGAAGGCATCATCCGCGAGAGCACCATTGAACGTGTTCTGAAGGAACACGGACTCCGCGGCACGTACGGCCGCTACCGGCAGCAGTACCGTCGCTACCGCTCCGATTCGGACGGCGCCGCGCGCCGCTACCGCGCCGATGAGGTCTATGAGTACCTGTACTGCGTGTCACGATGACAACAGCGGGGGGAGCGGGAGGTGTGCGTTACCGTTCACGGGCCCCTCAACCCTCACGTCCCCCCGTAACCGCATTGAGACCCGAGCCGGAGGGGGAGCGGGGGCACCTGCTATTTCCGTGAGTCGAACACGATAACGCCCCCGAATCCGCTCAGGTTCAGGCGCTGCGCGCCACCGCAACAGCCATCACCACCCACCCCGCAATCAGAGCCAGCCCGCCCAGAGGCGTGATGGCGCCGAGCCACCGCGGGCCGCCCAGCGCAAGAGCGTAGACCGTCCCCCCGAACACGAGAATCCCGAACAGGAACAGCGCGCCGGAGACGGCGAGGAGCGGCGTTGGCCAGCGCGCGGCGATCGCGCCGAGGAGCACCAGTGCCACCGCGTGAATCAGATGGTACCGGGCCGCGGTCTCCCACGTCGCCAGGCGCTCGGGGGTAAGCCGGTCCGCGAGTGCGTGTGCGCCGAATGCGCCGGCGGCCACTGCGGCGGCAGCGAGCAGCGCACCCGCAACGACGAACCCCTTCATGCGCGCCCTCTCATCGCGCGCCGTCTACCGGCGGCAGGAGGAGCGTCAGGCAACGGCGCCACGGCGGCTGTCCGTGCCCGTGCCTCTGCTCGTGCCATTCGCCGTGCCCGCCTCCGCCGCACCGCGGAGGATGTCGGCGGTCGGCAGCGTTCGCGCGCGGTGGCCACGCCCGACGGCTTCGATCGATTCCGACAGGCTCGTCATCTCTTCCTCGGCCATCTCCCGGCTCAGCAGCGCGATGACCTGCACGTTCGCGAGCGCGGGTTCGCTGCGCATGACGGCGATTGCCTCGACACCATCCATGCCGGGCATGAGCAGGTCGACCAGCGCTACGGTCGGCTCCAGACGACGCGCCATGTCCAGCGCTTCGCCGCCACTCGACGCCGTGTGAACTTCGCACCCGGCTGCACTCAACGCCTCGCCCAGAATACGGCGGACGTCGGCATCGTCATCCGCGATCAGCACCGTCGTACGTTCGCCGCCGGCGGCCGCGTGCACCATCGCCGTCGCATGCTCGACCGAGATCGGCTTCGACAGCACCGTCAGGAACCCCAGATCGATCGCTGTCTCGCCCAGATCGTCCTGATGTGCGAACAGCACCATCGGGATCTGCGCAGTGGCCGTCTCTCCCTGCAACGCACCGACCGCGCGCCAGGCGCCGTGGTCCGGCGCCCGCGCATCGAGTGCGAGCATGTCGGGATTTTCGCGCCGCGCCAGCGCCGCGAACTGCGACGGCTCCGTCGCGCCCATCACGCGCAGAGTACCCTCCAGATCCTCCGTCAGACGCCTGCACGCCCGCTCGTCGTGCATCAGCGCAACCACCTTCGTCCCATCGCGCTCACCCGCGTCGCCCGAAGAATGCTCGGCGGTCGGCAGCAGGATCACGAATGTCGATCCCTTGTCGACTTCGCTTTCAACGCGCACGTCGCCGCCCATCAGACGCGCGAATCGGCGCGCGATCGCCAGCCCGAGCCCGGTGCCTCCGCTCGCCCGGGACAGGCCGCCCTCCACCTGGTAGAACTCCTCGAAGATCCGGTCCGCCTGGTCCGACGGGATGCCCGGGCCGGTGTCCGTCACCCGAATGGCGACGTGATCGTCCACTTCCGCGTACGAGATCGTGACGCCGCCCTCCCTCGTGAACTTCACCGCATTCGACAGCAGGTTGATGACGATCTGCGTGAGGCGCGTCTCGTCACCGCGGACGCAGACAGCGCCATCACCCTGCGGACCGCTGACGTCGAGCGTGAGGCCCTTCTCCGTGGCCTGCGGCAGGATCTGCTGCGCCGCGCGCTCGACGATCTTCTCGACATCGAGCTCGACGAGCACCAGGTCCATGCGGCCGGCGCCGATCTTCGCGAGGTCGAGCACTTCGTTGATCAGCCCCAACAGATGCCGGGATGTCTCGCGCACGCGCGAGAGCATTCCGCGCTGGTCATCGTTCAGCGGACCCTTCACACCGAGATCGAGGAGGTCGGAATAGCCCATGATCGCGTTGATCGGAGTGCGCAGCTCGTGGCTCATTACCGCCAGGAACTGGTCCTTCGCCTTCGTCGCTTCGCGCAGCTGCTGGTTCACCTGTTCGAGCACTTCCGCCTGCCGGCGCAGCTCACGGTTCGTGTGCCGCAGCATCTCGGCGTACTGGTGCTCGTCGGTGACATCGCGCAGCACCATTGCCGCACCGGCCGCTTCCGCCCCCGCGCCCCGGACCGGACCCGCCGAGCACGACAGGTAGCGCTCCGCTCCCCAGTCGGAACGCACGATGAACGTCGCGCGGCGCACGGGCTCACCGCGCATCGCCCGGATGAGCGGGAACTCGGCCGGGCTCATCGGACGCCCTTCCACCGTGACCAGGTCGAAGCGCGCGGGCCATTCCTCCACCGGCACCGACGACAGCTCGTCCCCGAGCAGCTCCGCCGCCGCCGAATTCGAACGCTCCACGCGGCCCTCCGCATCGACCACGATCACGCCGTCGGCCATGTGGTCGAGCACCGCACCGAAACGCACGGCCTCTCGCGCCGCACTCCGCTGCTCGGTCTCGAGCGAGAGGAACAGCTCGGCGGTGCGCAGGGCTGCGGCGGCGGGTGCCGCGAGCGCCTGCGCGAACGCGACCAGAGCCGGCGAGAACCGTCGCGGCTCCGAGTACACCTCCCACGACGCCACACCCACCGTGTGTCCCGCAATCAGCAGCGGCACCGTCACCGACGATGCGGGCGCATCGGGCCCCGCACCTCTCGAGGCGAGCAGCCGACCATCGTCGTCGGACACCTGGAGCACGTACGGGTCCCCCGTCGAGACCGCTTCGCCGAGCGCCGGCAGCAGAGCGACGGGCGCGCGCACCTGCCGGATGTCCTCCTGCTTCAGCCGGTCCGTGATGCCTTCCACCTCGCGGAAGACCATGCGGCGCCGACCGACCAGCAGCTCGCCCTCCTCCTCGAACGTGTACAGCGAGGCGACGTCCGCATCCAGGATCTCGGCCACGCCCCCGAGGAACAGCTCCACCACGTCGTCCGGATCCAGCGACGTCGACAGCCGCTGCGACGCCCGCTGTGCCGCCTCCAGCTGCGCCGCCAGCTCGCGTGCCTCTTTCGCACGCGCGCGCGCTTCCGCCGCAGCCGTCCGTGCGGCGTCCTCCGCCGCCTGACGGCGTGTGATCTCCTCCTTCTGTGTGCGGATCGTGCGTCTCAGGAAATGCAGGAAGAACATCGACGCAAGCGCCAGCGCCAGACCCGCGACCCAGAGTGCGACGCGCTCCGCGCGATACGCCCGCAGGTCGGGCGGCGGGTAGGCGAGCTGTACGCGCCATGCCGTATCCGCCACGCGCACATCCTGGCTCACCGTCTCCCAGTCCGCCGGCACCTGCTGCGCCGTGGTCAGCGCCACGCTGTCCGGACCGTACAGCATGTGGCTGCTCGCACCTACGCCGATCGTGTCGAGCCTGATGCTCTGTACCGCGACGCGATAAATCCACTGCGGATCCAGCTCCGCTGCGATCACGGCCACGACTTCCGTCGAATCGCTGCTCATCAACGGATCGAAC
>DATABQ010000034.1:0-8945 GCA_036259495.1 Longimicrobiales bacterium
ACGGACGTGGATCTTCATGGGGCTGGGGCCAGGCCGAGCGAGCGACGGTGGAGGTGGATTTGCCGGTACGCTTCAGCTGTCGGCAATGCGGGCGCCACATCAACTCACCGCGAGATTCACTGGCGCCGTCCCCCTGCTGCACGAGGGTACGACTGCTCATGAGATCAGCCTTCTCTATAGCAGGACGCTCACGGGCCGGTCGGGTCACCTGAGCGTCGGATCCGGCGTCGGCGTAGCGACTCACGAACCCTGCACCGGTTCAGGCCCCGAGTGCAATCTGCAGCGTCGCGTGGCGATACCGTTCGCAGCAGAGGCCATGCTTCGAGTTCTGCCCGTGTTCGGCATCGGAGTTCACGCGTTCGCGAACATCAGCGAGCTGGGCTACATGGGCGGTGTTACCATAGGCGCGCAATTCGGCTGGCTTCCCAGGTGATGTCTTACCTGTATGCCTGTGTGCTTCGGCAAGGGATGGCAACATGCGCAATTCGCCAGTTCGCATACGATGTCGGGAATGCTCGAAGCGTGAGGCGATGCATAATTGGAGGGTAGCGACAAGGCGATAGCGCTGTTGCATTCCGCGCGCTGTCCTGGATTGATCCGGAAGCCTACTGGGCATCGTTCACACGCTATGATCTGGTGCGCAGTCCTTCCGGTTGGGCTGTCGTGCAGGTCCGAGAGTGGGGTTCTGAGAACTAGCAGAAACCTGAACCGGTGTTCGAGGCGGCTGAAGGTGTCGATCCGACGTTCGAGACCCGTGAATTCGCATTCGCCAACGCGGTCCACAGTCCAAACCCTAGAGGAACTCTCTTGAAGATCCATCGACTCGTTGCGATAGTGTGCGTCGCGACCACCGCATCCTGCGGCAGCGACTCGACGGGACCCGCTGACGATTGCGATGTCGCCGGGCTTCCCCTGAGCGGTTCCGAGGACGGTCCTGTGGTCGTGGCCGTGTCGCTCGAGGTGCAGCCGGGCGGCATAGTGCTGCTTGCTACTGCCACGGATCCTCAGGGCAGCGAGAACCTGCTCGGCGTCCAGCAGTCGATCTCGGTATTTCCGAACGCCCGATGCACGGGAACCCCAATCACGGTTCGAGACGATCTGGCCGGTTCCGGCGTCGAGGAGTCATTCGGAACCGCCATAGCAGCGGGCGATGACGCTGCCCTGTACGGCTCGATTGCCGCCGCGTCCTCCTGGCCTGTGAGCGTGGACTTTCGCGACCAGGACGGAAACCGCACGTTCGGGCGTGTCATGGCCGCCGTGATCGACTGAATCGAGTGATCGCGTCACGTCTCCCTCACACGGTGCACATGAGCCATCCAGCAGCTGTCCCTGATTCGCGCACGGTCGTCATCGCTGGCAACAAGCCTCTGCTGATCCTCGCCCGGGGTGTCGGATTGTATCGTGAGAAGCGCTGGGCCCGTCCTGTTCTGGGGCTCGCGCTGGTCCCTCTCGTTATCGTTTCAGCGATCGCGCTCGTGACTGTGGCGCCCAGTGGAGCGAGCGGAGCTATTCTCCAGGCCGCTCTGCCAGGACTCGTTCAGTGGGTTATCGTCGCATGGTATTTCTACGGGTATTCCGCAGTGCGTCGCTACTATCGCCAACTCGACGACGATCGTGCCGAGTCGTTCGCGTCGGCCGGCCAGCGTCAGTCCTGAGTCAGCCGGAGAGCGTCCATGAATCACGAGCTTCAGCTCCAGAATCCGGAAGGGCAGCGCCTCCTCGCCGCTCTCCGTGCCGTCTCTGGCCGGCTGCCGGAGGCACAGGAGGTGGTCGACGGGTTCGGGCACACGACGTTCAAGGTCCGAAAGAAGTCGTTTGTCATAGCCGGAATGGGGGAGGACGGAGTGTCGATCTCGATCAAAACGGATCCGACCAGTCAATCACACCTCATCCGTCGAGGCTCCTACTGTCGCACGCCATACATCGGGCAGCATGGATGGGTATCGATCAGGGATCCTCTGGCGCAGGACTGGGCCGAAGTGGAGGAGCTGATCGTCGATGCGTACCGCGCGGCGGCGCCGAAACGGCTCGCGCAACTCGTCCCGCGCGATGCTACCTGAATGAGCGCGAGCGGCGACCATGAGCGAGTCCGGACGCAGCGACAACTGCATGAGGTCATCGTCCGCCAGCTGAAGCCGTCCGATCGTGAGGAATGGCTGCGCCTCCTCGCGCAGCTGTATGCGACTACGAGCGAGGCGGATCACGTCGCGTCTGTTGACGCATTCATAGCCCGTGTACAGCACGAGGAGCTGCTGCCATCGGCCGTATTCGTCACGGAACGTCCGGAAGGTGGACTTTGCGGATTTCTGGAGCTGTCAGTCCGTAACTACGCCGAGGGGTGCACGGGTGAGACTCCGTACATCGAGAGCTGGTTCGTCGACGTGGATTACCGCGGGAGAGCTGTCGGAAGAGCGCTGGTCGAGGCCGCGGAGAACTGGGCGCGCGAGCGGGGTCATACGGAACTCGCATCCGACACCGAGCTCGACAACACCGCGAGTCAGTCCGCGCATCGTGCGCTGGGCTTCGAAGAGGTGGAGCGGACCGTTCATTTCAGGAAGTCTCTGTAGTACAGCCGTCAGCCCGCACGGGCAGCGGCTGGATCGTGAGTCTGGAGTTGCGCATCGTTGCCCCATGTGCGGCGCGAGAGTTGCTGCGATCAGGCACAAACATATCACTTGCACACGGAGTGTTCAGGATGGCAAAGAGGCGACAGACGTTCGAGCGCGCGGCGAGGAAGCGCAGAGCTGCCCAGCGGGCCAGGGCCAGCGTCCGAAAGCCGCAACAGAACCAGACCATCGATGAACCTCGCAAGGAACCGCGCCGCAAGTCGGGAGCGGAGCGATCCTGATCGTGTCGTTGGGGACCGTGGTCCGAGGCGAAGCCACTCGGCGCGCGTGATGGAGCAACATCGCGCTGCCTCGTGTGAGTGCCGGAAGAGTGCATCAGCGATCCGACGGCACCGCCCGCTCGGATGAGACATGCGATCGCACTTGGGAGCGCGTTCAGCCTGCTCGCCTGCGCTGGCACAGCAGCCACACCTGACACTGAAGCAGCAGACACTTCTGAAGCTCCTGGCTCGTCTGTGCAGGAGGTCTTCGCCTACCGTCCGTGCGAGTTCGCGCCGACTGGTGAGATGGTCCCGCTGCCCAGGACGGTGTCAGCAGATCGGGACCCTGCCGCTGCGTCGATCGCGGCCGTGGTGGCAGGTGTCAGCGAAGCCGAAGCCGATCGGGGCTGCTCATCCTTCTTCTCATCGCGCACGGCAAACTCGCTGCGCGATGTGCGTCGGAGCAGCAACGGTGACACGGTCATTGTGGATTTCCGGAACTTCACTGACGCGTTGCCGGAGGCGCCGGGAGTGAAGAGCTTCCTTCCGCCAGGCGTGATGGCCGAGCTGACCTGGACGTTGTTCCATCAGTTCCCCGACATCGCTGCAGCGCGGTTCCTGTTCGACGGCGATGAACAGGCATTCTGGACCTGGCTCGGCGGTCCGGGCACTGCCGCGCATGCGTTCACGCGTGCCATGTGGGAGCAGATCTAGAGCATCTGAGGGAGCAGATGATGAAGCCGCGTATCACGGTACTGACGCTCGGCGTCGATGATCTCGAGCGGTCGGTTGCCTTCTATCGCGACGGTCTCGGCTTTCCGACGAAGGGTATCGTCGGGCGGGAGTTCGAGCATGGCGCAGTCGCTTTCTTCGATCTGGAGACCGGCCTGAAGCTGGCCGTCTGGCCGAGATCGGACCTCGCCCACGACACGGGTCTCCCCCGCGCGCCCGCCTCGTCGACCGAGCTCAGCATTGGTCACAACGTGAACGACCGTGCTCAGGTCGACGCCGTGATGCAGGAGGCGGAGCGTGCGGGTGCCGAAATCGTGAAGCCGGCGCAGGAGACGTTCTGGGGCGGGTATGCCGGGTACTTCAAGGATCCGGACGGTCACCTGTGGGAAGTCGTGTGGAACCCGCAGCTTCTCGTCCCTGAATGAGGTTGACAGGTCCGCATGGGCTGACGATTCTTGTTCTGCCCGCTGGCGGCACGCACTACGTGGAGTGCTGGACCAGGCCGGGAATTCTCACCCTGCGGAAGAGGTTCGAATGCGGATGGTTCTGATCGGAATTCAACTCACTGAAACCGACAGGACTGGAGTGCATCCGCATGTCAACAACGGACCACGCGAGCGACGCGCGAATCGTCGCGGAACGGCTGACGTACGCGCCGGCTGACGGTCGTCCGCTCTTTCACAACCTCACACTTTCATTCGGGCGGGAACGCACCGGCCTGGTCGGGCCCAACGGGTCGGGCAAGACTACGCTCGTCCGCCTGCTGGCTGGCGAGCTGGCGCCGTCATCCGGCTCGGTGCACCGGTCGGCGGCGGTGGCCGTGCTGCCACAGGATTTCAGCCCGGCGGCACAAGCTCCCCTCGCGGTCGTGCTGCGCATCGAGGAGCGGCTCGCGGCGCTTCGGCGCATGGCGGCCGGCGAGGCGAGCGTGGCGGACCTGGAGCTTGCGGAGGGTGCGTGGGACCTTCGTGAGCGTGTTGCAGCAGTGCTTGCCCGGTTCGGCCTCGCCCGCATTCCGCTGGACCGTGCTGTGGGCGAGGTGAGCGGTGGTGAGGCCACTCGAGTGGCGCTGGCCGGGCTCGCGCTGGGGAATCCGGACTTCCTGCTGCTCGATGAGCCGACCAATAACCTGGATGCGGCGAGTCGCGATGCACTGCACGCGTTCGTGGAAGGGTGGACGGGAGGACTCCTTTGCGTCAGTCACGACCGCGATCTGCTCCGGCGCATGGACCGCATCGTCGAGCTCTCGGCACTCGGCGTCCGGGTGTACGGCGGCAATTACGACGCGTATCGGGCGCGGCGGGACGCGGACGATGATGCAGCGTCGCGGGAGCTGGACAGTGCGCGCGCAGCGCTCCGGCGAGCCGAGCGCAAGGCTCGCGAGGTGCGCGAGCGGCAGGCGCGGCGCGAGGCGCAGGGCAGACGCAACCGCGCGACGGCCAACATGCCGAAGGTCCTCCTCAACGGGCGCAGAGCGCAGTCCCAGGCGACGACGGCGCAGGTGCGTGCCGTCACCGAACGTGAAGTGGCGGAGCGCCGTGACCGCGCGGGCGCAGCCCGTCAGAACGTAGAGGACCGGGAGCGGCCGCGGTTCGAGGTGGCGTCCGCCCGCGTGCCGTCGGGTCGCGTTGTGCTGGAGCTGAAGGACGTGACCGTGCGGTTCCAGGGTGAGCTGCAGCCGGTTCTCGACAGTGTATCGCTGAGACTCGTGGGGCCGGAGCGGGTAGCGGTCGTGGGGCCGAACGGCAGCGGCAAGACCACACTGCTGCGGGCTGCAATGGGGCTGATCGAGCCGGATGCGGGCATCATACGCCGGCTGTCGGATGCGGAGACCGCGCGCATGGATCAGAACAGTGCGCCCCTTGATGGTGCGCTGTCGGTGCTGGAAAACTTCCGCGCATTCCACCCGCGCATGGACACCACCGCCACTCGTTACGCGCTCGCCCGCTTTCTGTTCTCGAACGAAGCTGCGCACCAGAATGTCGCGACGCTGAGCGGCGGTGAGCGTCTCCGTGCATCACTCGCGTGCGTCCTCGGCGGTGAGCGACCGCCGTCGCTGCTCGTTCTCGATGAGCCGACCAACCACCTGGACCTGGATGCTCTCGAAGCACTCGAAAGTGCGCTGTGCTCGTATGACGGCGCACTCCTGGTCGTCAGTCACGACGCAACGTTCCTCGATGCGATCGGCATCGAGCGGCACGTGGTGCTGCGCCATGCCCACTCATAATCGTGAGGCACACCCTGTGCTCAGAGACTGCCGCTGAACGCGACCCGCACCAGACTCCCGAAAGGCAGGCAATATGTCGAGAACGATCTGCATCACGCTGACCATCGCGACCGTGCTGACGGCATGTCAGACCGCGCCCGAGCCACAGCGCACGGATGCGGCGAACCAGTGTGCTCCGTTCGCACTCGACACGGCAGGCTGGCAGCTCGTGGAGCGGAGCTCGTTCACGTTCCGCGTACCGCCGGACTTCCGGGAGGCAGCGGTCCAGGGGATCGATTCCGACGTCGCGCAGTTCGAGGCAAGCGATGGCAGCGCTTTCGTAAGCACGGATCTGGGCTGGTACTCGAATGACCTCAGCCATGACGCCAGCGTGTATGAGCAGTACGAGTCCTGCACGACGACGATCGGCGGCAAGCCCGCTGTGGTGGTGACCGGGACTCTGCGCGAGCGCACGGAATCCGGAGCTGCGCGTTATGTTGCCGCGGCAGCATGGCGTGACATCCAGGCGCGGCGTGACGACAGCGACATGCCGGTGCATCTTACGATGTGGGGTGAAGTGCAGGACAGAACGCGCTTCCAGGACGTCCTCACTGTGCTGCATACCGTGCGATTCCGGAATTAGAGGAACGTGGGGCGTGAGCTCCGCGGGTGCTCCAACCTGTCTCGAGGTCGATGCCATCATCGCCGTTCATCTGTCTCGTCCGCGGCATCAATGTCGGCGGTCGCAACAAGGTCCCGATGGCCGACCTGCGGGCGGTGTGCGGCGACCTCGGGTGGGATAACGTTCAGACGTACATCCAGAGCGGGAATATCATCGCTCGAGCGGCCGGTAGGCCCGCCGAGCTGGAAGCGGAGCTGGAGCGAGCGATCAGGAGTCGGTTCGGTATCCCGGCCGCAGTCGTGGCGCGGAGTACGCAGCGGTGGCTGGAGTACATCGATCAGAACCCCTATCCTGAAGCGTCGCGGAGCCATCCGAACCTCGTGATGCTCGCGCTGTCCAAGGCCGCTCCGATCAAAGGTGCCGGTGCGGCTCTGCTCGAGCGGGCGACGGCGGGTGAGAAGGTGGCTCAGGTCGACGATGCGCTCTGGATCCATTACGCCGGCGGAGCGGGAAGGTCGAAGCTCGCGGGCGGTGTCGTCGACCGTCTCGTGGGCTCGCCCGTCACCACTCGAAACTGGCGAACAGTACTGAAGCTGGGTGAACTTGCCGGCGCGGCGGCGTAGGCAGACCACTGCATGCGATTGACTGCCCGAAGGGATGCTACCATGAATCTTCCCGGGCGAATGCCCCCCATGCTCGCGGCCCTGCTGGTGACAGTGGCGTTCGTCGCCGCGTGTGGAGACGACGAAGCCACGGCTCCAGCCGCACGCTGCCAGACCGTGTCGCTGCCGGTGAGCGGCTCCGCTGCAGCTCCCGTCATAACCGACGTCGGGCTCGAGGTTCAGCCGTCCGGCATTGTCGTCGTCGCAACCGTCACGGACCCGCAGGGAACGTCGAATCTGCTCGGCGTCGAGCAGTCCATCGGGGTATTTTCCGATGCCTTGTGTGGTGGCTCGCCGATCGACGTTCGCGATGACATCGCGGAGTCCGGCATCGAGGAGACATTCGGCACTGTCGTCGACGCTGCGGTGAATCCGGACCTGCACGGCGCGATCTCCGCGGCGCAGGCCTGGCCCGTCGAAGTGGATATGAGCGATCTGGATGGTAATCGAACGAACGCGCGCGTGCTCGCCCGCATCATACCGTAGACGTGGACCTCGACGAACGTCCCGCAGATATCCGGACCGCGCGGCTCTATCTTCGCGCGTGGCGTGCCAGTGACGCGGCCGGCCTGCTGCCGGTGCTGGAGGCAAATGCCGCCCATCTGCAGCGCTGGATACCGGCACACGTCGCCTCGGTTGCGCCGCTGCATGAGATCGAGGAACGGCTCCACGGCTTTGCCGCCGACTTCGCAGCCGCACGGGCGTGGCGCTTCGGGATCTTCGCGCCCGCTGACGGCGACGTATACGGCGAAGTCGATCTCTTTTTTCGTTCGGACCGTGAACGCGTGCAACTCGCTCATGCGGACCGTGTAGAGATCGGCTACTGGCTGCGCAGTGATCTCATGGGGCTGGGGTATGCCACGGAAGCCGCTCTGGCCATGGTGTCGCTTGCAGAACGACTGTCGGGAATGCGACACGTCGAGATCCGCTGTGATGCGCGGAACGCGCGTAGTGCGGCCCTGCCGCGTCGGCTCGGATTTCACCTCGCCGGAGGTCCGGCGGACGCTTCGGATCCATATGCGATGGTATGGATCCGTGCGCTCGGAGGACCAGCCGGCTGAGCAGCACTTCATCGCCTGTGTCAGTGAATTTGAATCGGAGAGAGCACGATGCGGAAGCTCGCGGAAACGATCCTTGTCGCCGCAGTACCGGCGATCGTCATGGCGGCAACGGCCGCGCATGCATCGGCGCAGGAGCCGAACTTCGGCCGCGCGATCGTGGCAACGGAGGCAGACCTGTTCGTCGGGCAGCCGGTGAACTGGTACGGCCCGGGCGTCGTCTACACCTACCGTCGTGACGCGTCCGGCGAGTGGCAGGAGGCGTCGCGGCTGGTGGCGTCGGATTCGTCGCGCAAAGACGACTTCGGCCGCTCGCTCGCGGTCGATGGCAATACGCTGATCGTCGGGGCGCCGCGGAAGCGCGACGGGTCGGGCGTGGCATACGTGTTCGAGCGTGCCTCGGACGCGGCAGCATGGCGTCAGGTGGCGATCATCGAGCCGCCCGCCGAGGGCGATCATTCGGAGTACGCGAGCTCTCTCTCACTGTCGGGCGGTGACCTCCTCATCGGCGCACCCGCAGTGGATTCGACTGGCGTCGTGTACCACTTCAGCCGCGCAGGCGGAACATGGAGCCTGCACAACGTGATTCGCCCGGCGTCCCCGGTCGGGGTGGCCGGCTTCGGCCGCACGCTGAGCCAGCAGGGAGACTGGCTGCTCGTGGGGGCACCGGCCGCCGACTCCGGGACGGGCGCCGTCTTCATCTCCCGCCGCACGGCTGACGGCGGGTGGGGAGAGCCGCGTGCCGTGAGTGTTCCGCGAGGCGTCGCCGGGGCGCGCGCAGGCGTCGGAGCGGCCGTGCTGCTCGACGGTGATCGCGCCTACGTCGGTGCGCCGGGCG
>DATABQ010000035.1:0-2954 GCA_036259495.1 Longimicrobiales bacterium
TACTTCCCCGTACCACTTTCCACGATCACCGACACACACATTACGGGGCATCCATGCCGAACCGGTTCGTCTACTATTTCGGGAACGGTTATGCCGACGGGGGGCGCGAGGACAAGGCGCTGCTCGGCGGCAAGGGCGCGAACCTCGCCGAGATGACACGCATCGGCATTCCGGTCCCTCCCGGCTTCACCATCACCACGGAAGTATGTCGTCTCTATCTGCGCGACCAGCGGTATCCTGAAGGGATCACGCAGCAGGTCGAGGAGAACGTGCGGCGGCTGGAGGCGGACACCGGGAAGAAGCTGGGCGGCGGCGAAGCGCCGCTGCTGGTATCGGTGCGGAGCGGCGGGGCCGTGTCGATGCCCGGGATGATGGAGACGATCCTGAACCTGGGGCTGAACGACACGAGCGTGGAGGCGCTCGCGCGCGAATCGGGTGACGCGCGCTTCGCATACGACTCGTATCGGCGGTTCGTGCAGATGTACGGCGAAGTGGTGATCGGTGTTCATGGAAGCGTGTTCGAGCAGCGTCTGACGGCTCTCAAGAAGCAGCGTGGCATCGAGCAGGACACGGAAGTCCCCGCGGATGATCTGCGCGGGCTCGTCGCGGAGTTCAAGGATCTGGTGCGCGAGCACAGCGGTGAGCGCTTCCCCGAAGATCCGGAAGAGCAGCTGTGGGGCGCGATCGAGGCGGTGTTCCGGTCGTGGAACGCTGAGCGGGCGATCGCGTACCGTCGCGTGCACGGGATTCCGGACTACATGGGCACTGCCGTGAGCGTCGTCGGGATGGCGTACGGGAACATGGGCAACGACTCCGGAACGGGAGTGGCATTCACCCGCAACCCGTCGACCGGTGAGCGGAAGTTCTTCGGCGAGTTCCTCGTCAACGCACATGGTGAGGACGTGGTGGCGGGGATACGCACGCCGCTCAGCATAGATCAGATGGCGACGAAGCTGCCGGAGGCGTACGAGCAGCTGCTGATCGTGCAGCAGAAGCTGGAGCAGCACTACCGCGAGATGCAGGACCTGGAGTTCACTGTGGAGCGCGGTCGTCTGTACCTGTTGCAGACACGCACAGGCAAGCGGACGGCGCGCGCGGCCGTGCGCATCGCGACCGAGATGGTGGCCGAGGGCCTGATCGACGAGGCGGAAGCCGTGCGTCGCGTCGACCCGAAGCAGCTCGACCAGCTGCTGCACCCTCGATTGGATCCGGCGGCGAAGGCGGAGGTGCTGGTGACGGGATTGCCGGCGTCGCCGGGCGCTGCGAGCGGGCGCGTCGTGTTCGACCCGGAAACCGCGACGGCGCGTGCGGGCGAGGGCGAGCCGGTGATTCTCGTGCGCGAGGAGACATCGCCGGATGACTTCCAGGGCATGGTCGCGGCGCGTGCGGTGGTAACGGCGCGGGGCGGGATGACATCGCACGCCGCGGTGGTGGCGCGCGGCATGGGCAAATGCTGCGTGGTCGGCGCGACCGGGCTGGTGGTCGATCACGGCGCGGCGTGCTGCAGCTGCGGCGATGTGACCGTCAGGGAGGGCGACTGGGTCACGGTCGACGGAACGTCGGGACGCGTGCTGATCGGGCAGGTGGCGACGGTGGAGCCGGAGCTGGGCGAGGATTTCCATCTGCTGATGTCGTGGGCGGACGAGGTGCGCACGATGAAGGTGCGTGCGAATGCCGATACGCCGGAGGATGCCGCCAAGGCGCGCGAGTTCGGCGCGGAAGGGATCGGCCTCTGTCGTACGGAGCACATGTTCTTCGACGCCGAACGTGTGCAGGCGGTGCGTGAAATGATCCTGGCGGATACATCCGATGCGCGCACGGCTGCGATCAACCGGATTCTGCCGATGCAGCGGGCGGATTTCGAGGGGATCTTCCGCGCGATGGACGGGCTGCCGGTGACCATCCGGCTGCTCGACCCGCCGCTGCACGAGTTCCTGCCGCGCACGACGGAGGAGATGGATCATTTCGCGGAGAAGGCCTCTGTGGACCGTGCGCTGGTAGCGCGCCTCGTCGAAAAGCATCGCGAGACCAATCCGATGCTCGGTCACCGGGGTGTACGCCTGAGCATGACGTATCCCGAGATCGCGGAGATGCAGGCGCGGGCGATCTTCGAGGCCGCCGCAGCGGTGGCCGCCGAAGGGGTGAGCGTCCGGCCGGAGATCATGGTGCCGCTCGTCGCGGACGCGAGCGAGCTGGCCATTCAGCGGAAGGCGATCACGCGCATTGCCGAAGAGGTGCTCGAGGCGCATGACGTGGAGATCCCGTTCATGATCGGGACCATGATCGAGCTGCCGCGCGCTGCACTCCTTGCGGGTGAGATCGCGCAGCACGCCGAGTTCTTCTCGTTCGGCACGAATGACCTGACACAGACGACGTTCGGCATCTCGCGCGATGATGCTGCGACGTTCCTGCCGCGCTACATCGAGCTCGGCATCCTGGAGGACGACCCGTTCCAGGTGCTCGACCGCGAAGGCGTCGGTCAGCTCGTGCAGATGGCGACATGGGAAGGGCGCCGCCGCCGCTCCGACCTCAAGGTCGGCATCTGCGGCGAGCACGGCGGTGAGCCGCGCTCGATAGAGTTCTTCTATGAAACCGGGCTCGACTACGTGTCGTGCTCACCGTTCCGCGTGCCGATCGCGCGGCTCGCGGCCGCCCAGGCGTCGCTGCGTAACGGCGGCAGCACCAGAAAGGTTGCGGAGAAGCGCGTGCACCGCGCCGAATCGGCGGAGGCGGAGGCGACGCTCGCCGGGAAGACCGCCGCCGGGAATACGGCCGCCGTGGGATGATCGGCCCGGCGCGGGAGCGGCGTGTCGGGATTGCGACGCCCGGCGCGTCCGCCTAGCTTTTTTCCATGGGTACTCGAAGCATTCTGCGACGCATCAGACGAGCGGCCGGTATACGGTCGCTCGTCGCTGTATCCGCCGTGGCCGCGCTGTCCGCCTGCTCTGCCCGTC
>DATABQ010000036.1:0-3206 GCA_036259495.1 Longimicrobiales bacterium
GGCGCCTCGGACGCGGAACCCATCCTGCAGAATGGCCCAGCCGCGCACATCGGTGTCCCATATGCCGCGCGGCAGAAGGGACGGGCAAACGGGCAGCACCTCTCCCGGCGGGAGCGTGGCACTGGCTGCCATCGCCGGGGCGGTATGAGGGCCAGATCGGCCATTCTGCAGGATGGGTTCCGCGTCCGGCTGGCGGTTTACCGGCCGCAGCCCGCATGTTGATCCCATCCCACCTCACACAGGAGCCACTCGCGATGCTTCGCTCCGCCAGGCCGACACATGTTCTCCGCGTCCTGCTTTCGTCCGCCGTCTGCCTGGGAATCACGGTTCCGGTGATGGCGCAGGCGCCATCCGCAACGATTCACCGCGACGCGTGGGGCGTGCCCCACGTGTTCAGCGACACCGACGCCGGGGCGGTCTTCGGCATGGCCTGGGCGCTCGCCGAGGACGACTGGCCGCTGATCGAGGAAAATTATCTCCAGGCGATCGGCCGCGGCGCGGAGCTGTCGGGCGAGAATGCCGTTCCTGTCGACTGGATGGCGCGCGCGCTCCGCATCGTGCCGCTCTCGATCGCGGAGTACGAATCTGCACCGCCGCACATGCGCGCTCTGCTGGACGCCTGGGCGGCGGGCATGAATCGGTGGCTCGAGCAGCGCGACGCGCGCGACCTGCGTGTGCTCGATCGCATCGAGCCGTGGTATCCGCTCGCGCTCATTCGCTACAAGTACTACCTGAACGAGTTTCTCGGCTACGCTGGACTGCAGAGCGAGTGGGTCGCGCCGGTCCTCGAGCGCAGCGCCGCCGGTGTGGCGGGTCCGGCGCTCGCAGCGGATTCGGACGTCGGCGTCGGCGACAGCGTGAGCGCCGGCACGCGCGCCGATGCGGATGTGTATTGGCACCGTGATCGCGGAGATCCGCAGTCGCGCCACGCCGGCCGCGATGCGCGGTCTTCGCCGTATGCATTCGCGCTCGAAGCGCAGTTCGACGCCTGGGGACGAAGGCCGCGCGGTTCCAATCAGTGGGCGGTCGCGCCGTCGCGGACGGCGGACGGATCGACGCTGCTGCTGATCAATCCGCACCAGAGTTTCGTCGGTGTGCAGCGTTATGCGGAGATCCATCTCGACAGCCGTGAAGGCCTGCAGTTCTCCGGTCTGACCGTCTTCGGATTCCTGCTGCCGTACATGGGCAACAACCAACGCCTCGGCTGGGCCTACACCGACAATTATGCGGATCACAGCGATCTTTACGGCATGACGTTCGACGATCCAGCGAGCGCGCTGCGTTACCGGTACGGAGACGGGTATCGCACTGCGGAGATGTGGGTGGATACGGTTCACGTGCGTACCGCGGACGGGATGGATACTCGTGAGTTCCGCTTCTGGAGCACGCACCACGGGCCGATCGTCGGTATCGCGGACGACGGCCGACCGCTCGCGGTGCGGCTGGCGCGCATGACGGACGGCGGCTGGTTCGATCAGTGGTACGACATGATTCGCGCACGCACGCTCGAAGAGTGGAAGGATGCCGTCGCACCGCTGCGCGTCGCGTACATGAACACGATGTATGCGGATGCGGATGGCAACATCGGCTACATCTACAACTCCGCCGTCCCGCGCCGGCAGCCGCGTGTTGATCCGTCGGGCATCCTCGATGGCAGTGATCCGGCGACGGAGTGGCAGGGATTCCATACGATGGACGAGCTGCCACAGGTCTGGAACCCGGAAAGCGGCTGGCTGCTGAACACGAACTCCACGCCGTTCACGGCAACGAGCGGGCTGACGTGGAGCCGCGATGATTTCCCGGCGTACATGGTTGGTGACGAGGAAGACAATGCGCGCGCGGTCAGCTCGCGGCGGGTGCTGACATCGTTCGAGAACGTGACGTTCGACGAGTTCGCGCGCGGCGTGTGGGACACGCGGCTGAGCGAGGCGGACGTGATGGTGCCGGCGCTCGTCGAGGAGTGGGAGGCGATGCCCGCATCGGCGGAACGCGATGCGCTCGCGCCGGTCATCGAGCGACTCCGCGGCTGGGACCGCGTCGCGGATACGGCGTCCGTCGAAACGACGTGGTTCGTGCTGTCGGCGGAACACCGCGCGGTCGCTCGCAGGTCAGGGCGAGCCGGACCGGGGGCGCGCGTCGATGGTCTTGCCAGTGCGCTGCGCGACCTGCGCGCCGAGTGGGGGACGATCGACGTGCCGTGGGGTCGACTGAACCGGCACCAGCGGCCGCTGCCCGGCGCCTCCGTCGTGCTCGACACCACGCGCGCGAGTCTCCCCGTCGGCGCAACCAGCGGCGCACTCGGCTCCGTGTTCTCGTACGAGAGTGCGCCCTTCGGTTCGGCAGCGCCGCGCATTGGACGCGGCGGCAATTCATTCGTGAAGGTGATCGCGTTCGGGCCGCGGCCGCGCGCCGCATCGATTCTCAACTACGGCCAGAGCGGCGATCCCGCTTCGACGCACTTCTTCGATCAGGCGTCGCTCTACGTGCGCCGTGAGTTCAAGCCCGCGTGGTTCAGTCGTGCGGATGTCGAAGCGAACGCGGTGCGGAGCTACGACGTGCGATGATCAGGTGCTAGCCGCCGCCCACTCGAACGGCGGGGCGATCTCGAAGAACTCGCCCTGCATCATGAACGATGGCGTAATGCCGAACATCTGGTTGCACGTGCGCGTGAAGTGAGCGGCGTCGGAGAAACCGGCGGCGTGGGCGGCTTCGCTGAGCGAGCTGCCGCGGCCGACGCGCAGGATCGCGCGCGTGAGCTTCCGCCACAGCAGATAGCGGCGGAACGGCAGCCCGACGTGTTCCGTGAACAGGTGCGCGAAGCGGCCGGGTGAGAGGAACACGAGTGCGGCCGCATCGTCGAGAGAGATGCGGAGATCGTCGGCAGCGCGAATCGATGCGAGCACGCCCGCGATCCGCGGGTCCATCCGGCGCGTCGGCGGCGCACCGGCGCACAGCGCGCGCACGCAGTGACGGATCAGCTCAGCTGGGGGCAGCGCCTCGAGCGGGCGGTCGTTCAGCGTGCGCAGCTCGGTCGCGCATGTCTCCGCGCGCGCCGCCGGCACGATCGTCACGTGCGACATGAGCGAGGACCGCAGCCACACGCCCTCGAGCGATTCCGGATCCACGAACAGCAGTGCGCCGAGCACACCGTTGCCGTCGAACATGTGCGTGACGTCCGGGCGCACGATCGCGGCGCGACACTCCTG